>NZ_JBHTLK010000318.1:0-6332 GCF_042678885.1 Saccharothrix hoggarensis | reverse complement strand
CTGCGCGCGGCGGCCGCCGCCGGCGCGAAGACCGCGGCCCAGCGCGACCGCAACCGCGAGCTGGCCGAGCAGGCCCGCGCCCGGCAGGTGAAGCCGGACCGCAACGCGCCGACGTCCGAGGACGTGCGGCGGGTCGCCACCGGTTTCCGACAGCACCGCGGCCTCCCCGTCGAGGACCTGCCGCCCGCCGCCGAACTGCTCGCGCCGGAGAAATCGCGCGAGCAAACGGACGCGAATGCAAATGAAGCCCCGCCTCGACCCGTGCTCGGTTCCCGCGCGGTGGCCGGCCCGAGTGGCCAACTGCCCCCCGAACGTGGCGATGACGAGGACTTTTCGCACGCGCGAATCCTCTACTGACCGCGGTTCCGCACCCGGTGCGTTTACAACCGCAACGACTTCCCGAGAAGTCGCGACAGTGCGGAACCGCCCGTGGCATGGTCTGCGTCGTAAGAGGCGTACGAACCAAGTACGGACGCCTGAACGCTACGACCAAGGGGGTCGCACCCAATGTCTGGTTACGCAACCGGAATTCCGGAGCTCCAGAACGCCGCCAAGGACATCATGTCCACGAACGAGGCCGTCCAGGGCACCCTGAACAACCTCCGCAACACCATCGACTCGGTGAGCGGCGCGTGGAAGGGCTCGGCGGCGGACGCGTTCAACAAGCTCATGGAGCGCTTCAACGACGACGCGGCCAAGCTGCAGGAGGCCCTCGTCTCGATCGCCGAGCAGATCACCGGCACCACGCAGACCTACGTGCAGCAGGAAGAGGAGCAGGCGCAGGAGATGTCGCAGATCGCCGGTCGTCTCGGCGGCTGATCCAGCGATTTCCTTTTCGCTCGCCCCCTGTTTCACCGCATTTGACCCAATTGTCTCGGACTTGAGTTTCAAGGGGAATCCATGAACGACATGATCAAGGTGAACTTCGCGGCCCTCGCCACGGCCGCGGGTGACATCGCCTCCCAGGCCAACCAGGTGCAGCAGGCCCTCGACGACCTGAAGAGCCGCATCGACCCGGTCATCGCCCAGTGGGAAGGTGCCTCGTCCGGCGCCTACGCCGAGGCGCAGGCCAAGTGGAACACCTCGGCCGCCGACCTCCAGCAGGTGCTGGCCTCCGTCGGCGCCGCGGTCGCGTCGGCCAACGACGCCTACAACGCCGCCGAGCAGAAGAACAGCGCGCGTTGGTGAACCGCGTCACTCTCGTGTGACCCCTCCGCGGGCCCCGGAATCCTCGAGGATTCGGGGCCCGCGCACGCGTTTCCAGCCGGCCCAGGCCGGTCGTGGACCGGTGGACGACGGGTCGAGGGACGGCTCCCACCACGGTTTCACCGGGTTCGGGAGGGGCCGTTTTGACCCGCCCCGACCCCAACCGGTATCTTCCTACGTTGTTGTGCGGTAACTGGTGCGCACTGTGCGTACCTCGTGTTCTGGTCCTCTGCCCACCTGGGGTCTCTGGCCTGAGCAGCCGCCGCAATGACCCCAGACGCAAGTGACGACGAGGTAGACCCGTGCGCACGTACAGCCCGAAGCCCGGCGAGGTGACCCGAACCTGGCACGTGATCGACGCCCAGGACGTGGTGCTCGGTCGGCTCGCCACCCAGGCCGCGACGCTGCTGCGCGGCAAGCACAAGCCGACTTACGCCCCACACGTTGACACCGGTGACTTCGTCATCGTCATCAACGCGGACAAGGTGGCGTTGACCGGCAAGAAGCGTGATCAGGAGTTCGTGTACCGGCACTCCGGTTTTCCGGGCGGCCTGAGCCAGCGCTCGTTCGGCGAGGTGCTCGACACCCGCGCCGACCGGCTGGTCGAGAAGGCGATCAAGGGCATGCTGCCCAAGAACCGCCTCGGCCGCGCGATCGCGGGCAAGCTCAAGGTCTACACGGGCCCGAACCACCCGCACGCTGCGCAGCAGCCGCAGCCGTTCGAGATCAAGAAGGTCGCCCAGTGACCGAGCAGCAGACCGAGGACAGCGACGTGACCACCCCTGAGGCCGAGCTCGACACCGTCGAGACCGACGTCGTCGAGACCGAAGCCGCCGTGGCCGAGGCCCCCGAGGCCGAGGCGGAGACCCCGGAGGCGGAAGCCACCGAGGCCACCGAGGCCGAGGTCGTCGAAGAGGCGCCCGCGCCCGTCGTGCGGCACACCCTGAACGCGGGTGCGCACCACCTCGCGCAGACCGTCGGCCGCCGCAAGCAGGCGATCGTCCGCGTGCGGCTCCTCCCCGGCACCGGCAAGTTCACCCTGAACGGGAAGTCCCTCGAGGACTACTTCCCGAACAAGGTGCACCAGCAGCTCATCCGCGAGCCCCTGGTGACGACGGAGAAGCCGGAGACGTTCGACGTCATCGCGAACCTGCGTGGCGGCGGCACCACCGGCCAGGCCGGCGCGCTGCGCCTCGCGATCGCGCGTGCGCTGATCGCCGTCGACTCCGAGGACCGCCCGGTCCTGAAGAAGGCCGGCTTCCTCACCCGTGACCCGCGGGTCAAGGAGCGGAAGAAGTACGGTCTGAAGAAGGCCCGCAAGGCGCCTCAGTACAGCAAGCGCTGACCTTCACCCGGTACAGCGAGCACGATCCTGCGGGAGCAGTCAGTTCTTCGTCGAACTGCTGCTCCCGCAGTCTTTTTTCCCGATAGTCCGGTCGTCGGCGCCGTCGGCGTCCGGTCGGTTCACCATGGAGGTCACGGCGATCATGGCTCGGCTGTTCGGCACCGACGGCGTACGCGGTCTCGCCAACGCGGACCTGACCCCGGAACTCGCGCTGTCCATCGCCGCGTCGGCGGCACGCGTGCTGGCCGAGCACGACCGCTCGCACCGCCCGGTCGCGGTGGTCGGCCGCGACCCGCGGGCCAGCGGCGAGATGCTGGAGGCGGCGGTGGTGGCCGGCCTCACATCGGCGGGCGCGGACGTGCTGCGCGCGGGCGTGCTGCCCACCCCGGCGGTCGCCTACCTGGTGTCCGCGCTGGGCGCCGACGTCGGCGTGATGATCTCCGCCTCGCACAACCCCATGCCGGACAACGGCATCAAGCTGTTCGCCGCGGGCGGGCACAAGCTCCCCGACGCGGTCGAGGACGAGATCGAGCAGAAGATGGGCGTCCGCGACCACCGCCCGACCGGCGCCGGCATCGGCCGGGTCCGCGACGTCGAGGACGCCGAGGGCCAGTACGTGCAGCACCTCGTGAAGGTCACGCCGCACCGCCTGGACGGCCTGAAGGTCGTGGTGGACTGCGCGAACGGCGCCGCGTCCGTGGCCGCGCCCGACGCCTACCGCCGCGCCGGCGCCGAGGTGGTCGAGATCCACACCGCGCCCGACGGCCTGAACATCAACGACGACTGCGGCTCGAACCACGTCGCGAAGCTGCGTGCCGCGGTGGTCGAGCACGGCGCGGACCTGGGCATCGCCCACGACGGTGACGCGGACCGCTGCGTCGCGGTCGACGCCGACGGCAACGACCTCGACGGCGACCAGGTCATGGCCGTGCTGGCGCTGGGCATGAAGGAGAACGGCGAGCTGACCGACGACACGCTGGTCGCCACCGTGATGAGCAACCTCGGCCTGCACCTGGCCATGCGCGAGCACGGCATCACGCTGAAGACGACCGCCGTGGGCGACCGGTACGTGCTGGAGGAGCTGCGCGCGGGCGGGTTCGCGCTGGGCGGCGAGCAGTCCGGGCACGTGATCCTCCCGGCGCACGCCACCACCGGCGACGGCCTGCTGACCGCGTTGCGGCTGATGTCGCGGATGGCGGAGACCGGCCGGCCGCTGGCCGAGCTGGCGGGCGTGATGCGCAGGCTGCCGCAGGTGCTGATCAACGTGGTCGTCGCGGACAAGGCGGCGGTGGCGAAGGCCGCGGCGGTGAACGAGGCCGTGGCCGCGGTGTCGGCGGAGCTGGGCGAGACCGGTCGCGTGCTGCTGCGGCCGTCCGGCACCGAGCAGCTGGTGCGGGTCATGGTGGAGGCCGCCACCCACGAGCTGGCCGAGTCCGCCGCGCAGCGGTTGGCCGGTGTGGTTTCCTCGGTGCGCTGACGCCGATCGGGGGGTGTGCCGGTGATCATCGGACCCAGGACGCTGCTGATCGTCCTGTTCGTGCTCGTGGTCGGCGTGGTGGGGCTGGTCGTGGTGTCCACGAAGAAGGCGCGGGCCAGGCAGCAGCAGGGCCACCCGTACCCGCCGCAGGGGCCGCCGGGCTACGGCCCGCCCCCACCCGGTCACGGCGCACCTCACGGCGCACCTCACGGTCCGCCCGCACCCGGTCACGGTCCGCCGCAGCCGGGTTACGGCCCACCTCATGGCCAGCCGGGCCAACCGCAGCCGGGCTATGGGTCGCCGCAAGGTCAGCCGGGCCAACCGCAGCCGGGTTACGGCCCGCCGCAAGGTCAGCCGCAACCGGGTTATGGGCCGCCCCAGGGCCGGCCGGGCTACGGCGCACCCCAGGGTCAGCCCGGCCCGCCGAATCACGGGCCGCCGCAAGGCCCGCCCGGCCAACCCGGTTACGGCCCGCCGCCGCGGTGACGT
The DNA here is from genome assembly GCF_042678885.1 of Saccharothrix hoggarensis. Classification (GTDB taxonomy): domain Bacteria; phylum Actinomycetota; class Actinomycetes; order Mycobacteriales; family Pseudonocardiaceae; genus Actinosynnema; species Actinosynnema hoggarensis. The sequence goes on along the minus strand of NZ_JBHTLK010000318.1, from coordinate 1,815 downwards.
GCCGCCGTGGTGACGTGCCGGCGTGGGTCGCGGAATCGTGAGCGATGTCCCCCGGACGTGCCGGAAAGTGGCGAAGGGTGGTTTGCTCGGGCAACCGCAATTCGCGGTTCGCGCACTGCGGGCCGGTTCGAGCCGGCACCCTGTTCGCCGGAACCGGATCAGGCTTTCCGGCGTCTGATCCGGGAAGACGGGGAGGCATTCGATGGCGGGCTTCGGCGTTGGGCCGGGTGAACTCCAGAACGCTGCGAAGCAGTACGAGGACCACAGCGCGGACATCATCCAGCTGAAGAACTCCGTGACACCGGGGGTCGGCGCGGGTCAGGTGGGGCGCAAGTTCCGGGGCACCGAGACGAAGTACAAGGTCTACTTCGACCGCCTCCAGGCGAGCATGGAGACGTTCGGTCGAGAGGCGAGCAACGTCGCGCTGCGCCTGAAGGACGTGGCGAAGACGTACGAGAGCAACGAAGCCGCCACCAGCGACCAGTTCAAGGGGTGACCGGGTGGCCGACCAGAACGAGATCAAGCAGCTCCTCGACGACCCCAACGTCACGCCGGAGACGAAGAAGGAACTGGTCCGCGCGCTGGCGGGCGCCGGTGGCAGCGAAGAGGACGTGCGGCGCTACGCCGAGGCCAACGGCGTCGACGTGCCCAACGACCCCGGTTTCTGGCAGCACACGGGAGGTGTGCTGCTCGCGCCGGTGACCCTCGGCGGGAGCGTCGCGTTCAACGCGGGGCAGGAAGCGCGCCACGGCTCGTGGACGGTGGAGGGCGGCGAGGCCGACAAGCTCGTCGGCAAGGCCAAGGAAGAGCGCGAGCTGGGCAGCACGCAGAAGGTGCTCAACGAGACGGGCGACTTCCGCACGTCCGACGAGCTGCTGGACGCCGGGGCGCCCGGCCTGCGGTTCTTCGAGAAGTTCATCCCGATCTACCAGCAGGCGGCGCCGCTGGCCGGTCACAACGGCCAGGCGCCCGACCTCAGCACGTACGTCTACCGGAACTACGACGAGGTCCGCGAGATCGACTTCGGCAAGTTCCGCGAAGACGCCGACAAGATCAACAAAGCGGTCGCGAGCCTCGACAACCACCAGAACGGGCTCGGCACGGCGTGGAACGGGCTCGCGTCCTGGGAGGGGCAGGCCGCGCAGGCCGCCAACCAGTACAACAGCAAGTTCCTCAACACCGCCGGCACGTTCATCCAGGACACCAAGAACGCGCCGGGAACCATCGTGACCGCTGTCGGCACGATGCAGCAGCAGGTCAAGGAGTACGCGCAGCACGTCCACGACATGTACTCCGAGCAGTGCGGCGGGCTGTCGGTGGACGAGGCGAACAAGCAGATCCGGATGGCCCGCGGCGACATCAACGAGAGCGACTTCAGCCTCGGCGACTGGTTCTCCGGCATCCCGGACATGCTCGTCGGCGGCGCGATCGGCATCGTGCTCGGCGGTCCGGTCGGCGGCGTCATCGGCCAGTTCATGGGGTGGGCGGACCACGCCAAGGAGGTCCGGCAGCGCCTGATGGACGAGGCCAAGCAGAAGCTGCGCGGCCTGTGCCAGGAGTTCGACACCAAGAAGCAGGCGTTCGACGGCTACTGCCAGGCGGTGCAGACCGGCGTCCAGAGCTCGTACGACACGATGTTCAGCCAGCTCGAAGGCCAGATCAAGGACCAGCCGTTCGGCCAGGTCGGCGACCCGCCCGCGTTCAGCGAGGACGGCGGCGCCCGGGACAAGGCCAAGGACCCCGGCGGCGGCACGCCCGGTGGCACCCCTGGCGGCGGCACACCCGGCGGCGGCACGCCCGGTGGCACCACCCCTG
>NZ_JBHTLK010000317.1:0-6351 GCF_042678885.1 Saccharothrix hoggarensis | reverse complement strand
CGCGCCGCGCACGCCACCGGCGTCGACCTGTCCGCGCCGATGCTGGCCCGCGCCCGCGCGTCGGCCGACCGCGAGGGCGTCGGCAACGTCGCGTTCGAGCGGGGCGACGCGCAGGTCCACCCGTTCCCGCCGCACGCGTTCGACGTCGCGCTCAGCCGGTTCGGGGTCATGTTCTTCGCCGACCCGGTCGCGGCGTTCGCGAACATCCGCGGCGCGCTGCGGCCCGGCGGACGGCTGGCGTTCCTGTCGATGCGCGACCTAGGCGACCTCGCGCACGTCTTCTCCGTGTTCGGCGAGTGGCCCGCGTCCGCCGACTCGGGTCCGCTGTCGCTGTCCGACCCGGCCGTGGTCGAGCGCGTGCTCACCGGCGCCGGGTTCGCCGACGTGGCGGTCGAGGCGGTGGAGGCGGACCAGGTGTGGGGCCGGGACGTCGCCGACGCGACCGACTTCGTCATGGGCTGGGGACCGGTGCGGCACGCCCTGCGCGACGCTTCACCGTCCGAAGTGGACGAACGCCGCCGGGCCGTGGCGCGGGCGCTCACGCCCTACGCCGGCCCGGACGCGGTGCGCCTGCGCGGCACCGCCCGACTCGTCACCGCGACGGCCTGACGTGGCGCGGATCGTCGTCTTCGGCGGTTACGGCGCGGTCGGGCGGGAGGCGGTGGCCGTCCTGGCCCGGTCGCACGACGTGGTGGTCGCGGGCCGGAACCCCCCGAGGTCGGTCCCCGGCGCCACGACGCTCCGCGTCGACCTGCGCGACGACGCCGCCGTGGAGCACGCGCTGGACGGCGCGTACGCCGTGCTGATGTGCGCCGAGGTCGGGAACGTCCGCGTCGCCCGCGCCTGCCTGGACCGCGGCGTGCACTACCTCGACGTGACGGCGTCGCAGCCGGTCCTCGCCGCCCTCCGGTCGGTGGAGGGCGACGCGACCGCGCTGCTCAGCGTCGGCCTCGCGCCCGGCGTCACGAACCTGCTCGCCCGGCACTGCGTCGAGCTGACCGGTGCCCGTGACGTCGAGATCGGTGTGCTGCTGGGCGGGGGCGAACGGCACGGCGCGGCGGCGGTCGCGTGGACCCTCGACGGGCTCGCCGCGCTGGGGCCGTCGTGGCGCATGCCGTTCCCCGCGCCCTACGGCACGCGGACCGTGCACGGGTTCCCGTTCCCCGACCGGCACACCCTGCGCGACACCCTCGACGTCCACGTCCGCACCGGGCTGTGCCTGGACTCCCGGCTGCTCACCGCGCTGCTCCCGGCCGCCGCCCGGTTCGCGCGCCGCCTCGGCCCGCTGGCCAGGGCGCGCCTCGGGAGCGACGGGTTCGCGGTCACCGTGACGGCGTTCGGGGTGACGTGCGCGTTCAGCGGACGGCGGCAGAGCCGGGCCACCGGCGTGGTCGCGGCGCTGCTGGTGGACCGGCTGCCGGGGCGGCCGCGCGGCGCGTGGCACGTGGACCAGGTCGTCGACCCGGCGCCGTTCCTCACCGAGGTGGCCGGGCACGGCTTCGCCTTCCACCCGCCTACGATGCGTCCCGATGGCACCGCGACGAGCAGCAGCGCTGCGTGACGGCGACGTGAGCCTGCGCGACCACCTGATCGCCGCGGCCACGCGCCTCATCGGCGAGCGCGGCACCGCCGGCCTCACGGTCCGCGACATCGCCCGCGCGGCGGACGTGGCGGTCGGCGTGCTGTACAACCACTTCGCGGACAAGGAAGAGCTGCTCGCGCTCGCCCTCCACGAGCACGTCCGCGCGGTGGAGCGGCGGATCGGACGGCCGGCGGCGGACGGCACGCTCGCCGACAACCTGCACGCGTTCGTCACGCACGCCCTGGCCGTCCACGTCGCGATCATGCCCGCGTTCGCGGGGCTGATGGGCCAACCGGACGTGTTCGCCCGGTTCGACGCGCTGCCCAACCCGATGGCGGACGGCCGCGGGCTGCACGTCGCGCTCGCCGACTACCTGCGGTCCGAGCAGGAGAAGGGCCGGGTGGCCGCGGACGCCGACCTGGACGCCGTGGCGACGCTGGTCGTCGGCGCGTGCCACGAGCTGGTGCTCCCCCGGCTGTACCGGAGCCCCGCGTCGGCGGTGGAGGTCCCGCCGGGGCACGTGGAGGCGTTGGTGGCGACGGTCCTGAACGGCATCGTGCCGCGTTAGCCGATCCCCCCGTCGCCCGTCCTGTGGGACGCTGGGCGTCCGAGGGACGGGGAGGGTGTCTTGGGGTTGCGGAAGTCGCGCGGGCCGGCGCCGTTCGTGGACGAGCAGCAGGCGCGGCTCGCGTTCCTGCTCGGCGAGTACAACGCCATCCGCGCCGAGCTGGTGGCCGCGGTGTCGACGCAGCAGACCGTGATGACGTACGGGTTGGCCGCGATCGCGGTCATCTACTCGGGGCTGCTGGCGTCGTGGTCGAACGCGTCCCTGCGCACCGGCATCCTGAGCCTGTCGCCCGTCCTGCTGCTGTTCGTGTGGTTCGTCTGGTACGGCGAGGTGCAGCGGCTGGGCCGGGCGCGGTGGTTCCTGTGGGAGCTGGAGCAGAAGGTGAACGCGCTGCTGAAGCCCGCGCACGACGTGCCGGCCGGGTCGGCGCTGCCCGCGTCGGACGTGCTGCACTGGGAGAGCTGGGTGCGCGGGCGGAACAAGTGGCGCCGGAACCTGCACTCGCGCCCGGCCTACCACCTGGCCACCGGTCTGCTGTGCGGCACGGGCCTGGGCACGACGGCGCTGTCGGTGGCGCTGAGCCTGGTGTCGCCGCCGTCGGTCGAGCTGCGCGTGCTGGTGTTCGGCGGCGCGGCGGTGTTCCTCGCGCTGCTCTGGTACGCGTGGTTCGTGTTCCGCCGCAACCCGCTCCTGGGCAACGGGAAGCCGATCGCCGACTGAGCGCGGTCACTGGTTCAGGATCTCCGACAACCGTTGGAGCGTCTCGGGTTTCAGCCGCCCGCTCCGGTCGTTGATCGCCTCGGCGACGCCGTCGCGGAACACCTGGCTGAACTCGACGTAGTGCGGCGTGACCGGGCGCAGGCGCGCGTTGTTCAGGGCGGTGCGCAACTCCTGCATGTCCCGGCGCTTGGCGTTGTCGTACGCGGACTGCCTGGTCGGCGCGAAGCCGCCCACCTCGGAGAGGATCAGCTGGCTGGAGGCACCGGTCAGGAACTCGACCAACGCCTGCGCGGCGCGCGGCTTGCCCGTCCCCGCCCGGATCGCCAGGTTCTGGCCGCCCAGCACGCTCGGCGTCGGCGGCGCGGCGACGCCGAACTCGACCCGGTCGGGCAGCCCGTCGCGGGCGACCGGCCAGTTGCGCATGTACAGGGTGCGCCCGTCGGCGAACGTGCGGACCGCGACGTCGTCCGTGGTCGACCGCACCTCCCCGGTCACCACGACGTCGTCGTCGTGCGCCGCGGCGGCCAGTCGTTCGAGGCCGATCTCGTCGCCCGCCCCGAGTTGCACGGCGGTCTTGTCCTCGTTCTGCGCGACGTCCCCGTTCTCTCCGAACGCCTTGCCGCCCGCGGCCCACATGGCCTCCAGCGCGACGACGGTGAGGATCTCCTCGTTGGCGAGCGCCGCCGCGTTCGCCGCGTCGACACTGGGCGTGGCGGCCGCCGCGGCCCCGGCCTCACCGCCGAAGTACTGCTCCCACGTCGTCGGCGGCTTCACGGCGGCCGGCACGTCGGTGCGGTAGTACAGCAGGCCGAAGTCGGTGTTGAACGGCAGGCACCACAACTTCCCGTGGTGCGAGCAGGTGCCCAACACCTTGGGCACGAAGTCGTCCAGCCCGGCCAACCTCGACCGGTCGAGCTCGCGGATGTAGCCGTCCTCCGCGAACTGCGCCAGCCACACGAGGTCGAGCACGTACACGTCGGCCTCGTGGGCGCCGCCCGGCTTGGCGTCGTTGACCATCCGCGCGTTCTGCTGGTCGGGTTCGCCGGGCACCGGCACGATCTTGACCGGGTTGGCCGGGTGGACCTGGTTCCACAGCTCGACGAGCATCGTCCGCGGGTCGCTCGCGCCCTCGTCGAACGCGGTCATGATCACCAGTTCGCCCGGTTCGAGGCCGGTGGGCGGCGGCGGTGACGGCCTCAGCGCGATGCCGGCGGCCACGATGGCGACGACGGTCAGCACGATCCCGACCCGCTTCGGCGTCTCGCCCAGCCACGCCCGGACGTCCTTGAGCGTCTTGTCCAACGACCGGTTCGCCGACTCCGGGTCGCGCCACACCTTCACGATCCCGGCCAGCATGAGGTTGACGTAGACGCCGGAGAACACGACCAGCACGGCGCTGAGCACGCCGCGCGTGACCGAACCGGGCGTCCACGACTCGTCGACCTCCGTGACCAGGATGGTGGAGACCATGGTCACGGCTACGCCGACGAGCAGCATGATCGCGATCAGCACAAGGCGAAAGCGGAAACTCCAGCGTTCCCCCGGGTCAGACATGCCCACCCCTTCGCATGACGCGATGAGCCAAGTAACACCGGCTCGACGCGGTGTGTCAATCCGCCCAATGGCCACGGGAAACCGAGACCCGCACTACTGCGGCCGCCCACGGAGGACCGTGCGCGCGGACCGGCCGGCCGCGCGCCAACTAGGGTCGGGCGGCATGGACCCGCTGGTGCCCCGGTACGGGGCCGGATCGCTCGCCGACGTCGTGCCGTCGCTGCTCGCCGGGCTCGACGTGCCCGGGATGGTCGACGTGCTCGGCATCTCCGGCCCGGCACGGGTGTGCGTGCTGCTCGTGGACGGGCTCGGGTGGCGGCTGCTGCGGGAGCACGCGTCCGACGCGCCGTTCCTCGCCTCGCTGGCCGGGCCGCCGATCACGGCCGGGTTCCCGTCGACCACGGCGTCCAGCGTGGCCGCGCTGGGCACGGGCGCGTCGACCGGGGAGCACGGGCTGGTCGGGTACTCGTTCGCGGCCGGCGACGAGGTGCTGAACGCGTTGCGCTGGAACCGGTACGGGGCGCCGGAGCACGTCGACCTGCGGTCGGTGCTGGTGCCGGAGGAGGTGCAGCCGCGGCGGACCGCGTTCGAGGCGGCGGCCGACGCGGGCGTCGCCGTGCGGCTCGTGCTGCCGCGGGACCACAAGGGCAGCGGGCTGACGCGGGCCGTGCTGCGCGGCGGCCGGTACCAGGGCGTGCTCGGGCTCGGTGACCTGGTCGCGCGGGTCGGCGAGGCGTTGCGCTCGGCGGACCGCGTCCTCTGCTACGCCTACCACGCCGACCTGGACGGCCTGGGGCACGTGTACGGGCCGGGCAGCGAGCCGTGGCGGTGGCAGCTGCGGTTCGTGGACCGGTTGGCGGCGGCCGTGGCCGACGACCTGCCGCCCGGCGGCGCGCTGGTCGTGACGGCCGACCACGGCATGGTCGTGGCCGACGACCGGGTGGACTGCGACACCGATCCCGTGCTGCGGGACGGCGTGCGGGCGCTGGCGGGCGAGGCGCGCGTCCGGCACGTCTACACCGACGTCCCCGACGACGTCCGGTCGCGCTGGGCCGGGCGACTCGGCGACCGGGCGTGGATCGCGTCGCGCGAGGAGGCGGTCGCGGCGGGCTGGTTCGGCCCCACCGTGGCCGACCACGTGCGGCCGCGGATCGGCGACCTGGTGGTGGCGGCCAAGGGGTCGCTCGCGCTGGTGCGGTCGGAGGTCGAGGCGGGGTTGACGGGCTTCGTCGGCCACCACGGGTCGCTGACCGAGGAGGAGCAGCACATCCCCGTCCTGGTGGCCGGGGCCTCGTCCACGCGGACCGTCGGTGGGTCGGCATAGCATCACGTGTCGGCCGCCGGGGTCGACCGCCCGCGGCCGGGACGGAGGCGATGAGTGGAGCACGGGTCACCCGTGGTGGACACGTCCGTCGCCGGGGTCGTGGAAGCCAGGTGGGGTGTCCGCCCGGAACCCGCGATCGCCCGGTACGCCGAGCCGGGGTGGCAGCTGTCGCCCCTGCCGGTCGACCGGCGCTGCCCGAAGTGCGAGGGCGAGCTGCACGGCCTCTACCGGGCCCACCCGGATCGCGGCAGGCAGCAGTTGCAGGCCGCCGTCGTCTGCCCCGCGTGCCCGGCGTCGTTCACGCTGCGGGAGCTGAAGCTCGCGCAGCGGTCCGTGCTCGGCGACCTGCGCCCGGACGCCGTCTCCCGCCGCCTGGCGGAGGACGCGCAGCTCGAAGCCCTGGCCCGCGCCTCCCGACCGCCCACCGCCCCACCCCGCCCGTCCACCACGCCGGCAGTGCGTCCCCGGCGCGCGCCGACAGCCCCGGTGGCCGAACCGCCGGCGTCGGGATCGCGATCGAAGGCACCGAGTCCTCCGGCCGAACCGGAACCGACCGCACCAGCCGCGCCCGCGGCCCCGGTCGCGCCCGCCGCACCGGCCCGG
>NZ_JBHTLK010000316.1:0-6381 GCF_042678885.1 Saccharothrix hoggarensis | reverse complement strand
AGAACTACGACGGTTCCTGGACCGAGTACGGCTCGCTCATCGGCGTCCCCGTCGAACTCGGCACCGGCAAGGAGGCCTGACATGAGCCTGGACGGCTGCGGCGCGCCCCCACAGGGCGGCCACATCGACGTGGGGGCCAACGAGGTGGTGGTGAGCGGCAAGGTGCTCACCGCGGGCGCGCCGGTCGGCGGGGCGTACGTGCGCCTGCTCGACGCGTCGGGCGAGTTCACGGCCGAGGTCGTGTCCTCTTCGGAGGGTGACTTCCGGTTCTTCGCCGCGCCGGGCAAGTGGACCGTGCGGGTGCTCTACCGCGACGTCAGCGGGCAGTCGGACGTGGTCGCGCTCGGTCCGGGCGTGCACGACGTCGAGGTGTCGCTGAACTGACCGAGGACGGGGCGGCGGCACGCGAACCCACCGCGCATCGCAAGCCGCCGCCCCGTCCTTGTTCTTCGGGCACACTGGATGTTCGGCCCACGCCGGTTCTTCGGGCGCACCCGATCTTCGGCCCACGCCGGATAGTCGAAGTTCTTCGGGCACGCCGGATCGTCGGTACGCGCCGGATCTCCGGTACGCGCCGGATCGGCGGGCACGCCGAATTGTCGGTGGGTGCCGGCAGGTTCGGAGCCGTGACCCGCACCCCTCCTCCGCTGCTGCGCGACCCGGCGTTCCGCTGGTACTTCGTCGCCCGGACGTCCTCCCACCTCGGCGACGGCCTGATCTCCATCGCCCTGCTGTTCGGCGCGCTGCGCCTCGGGGCGTCGCCGACCGAGGTGGGGCTCGTGCTGCTCGCCGGCCGGTTGCCGGTGGTCGTGTTCACGATCGTCGGCGGCGTGGTGGGCGACCTGGTGTCGCGCCGCGCCGTCATGCTGGCCGCCGACGTCGTCCGGTTCGCCTCCCAGGGTGTGACGGCCGTCCTCCTGATCACCGGCACCGCGACCCTGTGGCACCTGGCGGTGTTGCAGGCGGTCGCGGGGACGGCCAACGCCTTCTTCGCGCCCGCCGCGGCGGGCCTGGTCGCCGACGTGGTGCCCGAGGCGCGACGCCGTCAGGCCAACGCCCTGCTCAACGCCGCCCAGAACGCCGCGACGCTCCTCGCCCCGGTGGTGTCGGCGACGTTGGTGGCCACGGTCGGCGCGGGCGTGTCGTTCGCCGTGGACGCGGCCACGTTCGCGGTGAGCGCCGTCTCGCTCCTGGCCCTCAAGGCCCCGGACCGGGTGGTGCCCCGACGGCCGGCGCTGCTCGACGCCCTGCGGCACGGGTGGCGCGACTTCCGCGCCCGCCCGTGGTTGCAGGCCACCACCGTCCAGGTCGCCGTCATCAACGGCGCCTGCATCTCGCCGTTCCTCGTCATCGGCCCGATCATCGCCGACCAGCGGCTGGGCGGTCCGCTGGCGTGGGCGTTGATCGGCAACGGCTACGCCGTCGGCGCGTTGCTGGGCAGCGCCGTCGTCCTGCGCTGGAGGCCGCGCCGCCCGCTCCGGGTCGCCGTCACCATCCCGGTCGCCCTGGCCCCGCTGCTGGTCCTGCTCGCCGCTGGCGCGCCGGCGCCGGTGCTCGCCGCCGCGGCGGTGCCGGCGGGCGTGCAGTCGGCGATCTACGCCGTGCTCACCAGCACCGCCCGGCAGGTCCACGTGCCGGCCGACCTCGTCGCCCGGGCCACCGGGTTCTCCACCGTCGTGGGGCTGGCCGCCGCGCCCGTGGGGATGGCGCTGGCCGGACCGGTGGCCGAGCGCGTCGGCACGGACGCCGTGCTGCTCGCGGGCGCGCTGATCGCGGTGCTGAGCGTGCCGCCGGCGCTCGCCGTGCGCTCCGTCCGGCACCTCCCGGCCGAGTCGACGCCGGGTGTCTGATCCTGTGCGAGAGCGCTCCCATCACCCTTCCTTGTTGTTGTCCTTTGCGGGACGTTGTGGATAGATGGGCGATGCTGTGATGGCACTCACAGTCAGGACCAAGGAGAACCCATGCTCCGCACCGTTGCCCGCATGTCCACCCTGCTCTTGGCCTTGATACCCGCCCTGTCGACCGGCCCCGGTCCCGCCGCCGGCGCCGAGCCCTCCCCCGTGCACGGCCTCAAGGGCGAGTACTTCCGCATGTCCGCTCCCGGCGCGCGGGACTTCGCCGAACTCGGCGGCGTCGCGCTCGACCCCACCATCGACTTCGCCGGCCTGACCGGCACGTTCGAGTCCTTCACCGGGCGGACCGAACACGTCACCGCCCGCTGGACCGGTCAGCTCACCGCCCCGGAGACCGGCGACTACACCTTCCACGCCATCGGCGACAACGGCTTCCGGCTGTTCCTCGACGGCCAGCCGGTCATCGACCACTGGGTCGGCGACTGGGACGTCGAGCAGCACAGCCGGCCCGTCCACCTCGTCGCGGGCCAGGCGCACGACTTCCGGCTGGAGATGTTCCAGGACGTCGGCGGCGCGACCATGTTCCTGCGCTGGTCGTCGGCCACGACCGGCAAGCAGGTCGTGCCCGAGTCGGCCTTCACCCCGCCCGCCGGCTTCCGCGTCTACCCGGTCGCGCTGACCGTGTCCGGCACTGGCCTGGAACTCGAAGCGGCCTTTGACAACGATGTCACCGCCCTCGGCGACCTCGTCCGGCACCTGACCGTGGAGGCGGACACCGTCCCGATGCCGGTCGCGTCGGCGGCCGTGGCGGACGACCCGTCGCGGGTCGTCGTGACGTTGGCCGAGCCGATCCAGAAGGGCCAGCGGATACGCGTGGCGTACGACGGGCGCGGCGGTCTGGAGGTCGGCGGCGAGGCCGTGCCGCAGGTCGTCCGCACGGCGGCCAACACCTCGACCCACCGGCTGAAGACCGAGTGGGGCGAGCGGCTGGACGCCGAGCACCCGCTGCCCGAGTACCCGAGACCGCAGCAGGTGCGGCGGGACTGGCTCAACCTCAACGGTCCCTGGGAGTTCGCCGGTGCGAGGGCCGGTGAGGAGCCCGCGTTCGGCCGGGCGCTGCCCGAGCGGATCATCGTGCCGTTCCCCGTCGAGTCGCAGCTGTCCGGCCTCGAACGGCACGAGGACCACATGTTCTACCGCCGGCAGTTCACCGTCCCCCAGGACTGGAAGGTCGGCAGGGGCCACCGGCTGAAGCTGAACTTCGGCGCGGTCGACCACCACGCGCGGGTGTGGGTGGACGGCACGCCGGTCGCCGAGCACACCGGCGGCTACACCGCGTTCACCGCCGACGTGACCGACGCGCTGCGCGGCGAGAGCCCGCACGAGCTGCTGGTCGCCGTCACCGACACGACCGGCGACAACCAGCCGATCGGCAAGCAGTCCCGCAACCCCGGCGGCATCGTCTACACGCAGTCGTCCGGGATCTGGCAGACGGTGTGGCTGGAACCCGTGCCCGACAAGGCGATCGACGACGTCGTGACCACGCCCGACCTGGCCGCCGAGGCGCTGGTGGTGCGGGTGGAGTCGGCGACCGCGTCACCGGACGCCGTCGTCCGGGTCACCGCGCGGGACCACGACGGCGAGAAGGTCTCCTCGGTCACCGGCAAGCCGGGCGCGGACCTGACGCTGCCGATGCCCGACCCGCACCTGTGGTCGCCGGACGACCCGTACCTGTACGACCTCGACCTGAGCCTGACGGACGGGTCGAGCCACGACCGCGTCGAGAGCTACTTCGGCATGCGGTCCGTCGGCGTCCAGGACGTCGGCGGGTTCCCCAAGCTGGTGCTCAACGGCAAGCCGATCTTCTCGCTCGCCCTGCTGGACCAGGGTTTCTGGCCCGACGGCCTGCACACCCAGCCCAGCGACGAGGCCCTGCGGTTCGACCTGCGGGCGCAGAAGGACCTGGGGTTCAACGCGGTCCGCAAGCACATCAAGATCGAGCCCGCCCGCTGGTACCACCACGCGGACCGGCTGGGGTTGTTGGTGTGGCAGGACTTCGTGTCGGCGAACATCACCGACGAGACCGGGCAGGAGGCGTTCCTGACGGAGGGCCGGCGGGCCATGTCCCAGCTGCACGACTCGCCGTCCGTGATCGGCTGGGTCGTGTTCAACGAGGGCTGGGGCGAGTGGGACCGGGAGGAGACCGGCCGGATCGCCGAGGCGGTCAAGGCCGCCGACCCGTCCCGCGTCGTGAACGCGCACAGCGGCGTCAACTGCTGCGCGTCCAAGGGCGACTCCGGCAAGGGCGACGTCATCGACCACCACGACTACCTCAACCGCGACGCGCCGTGGCCGGACGCGACGCGCATCGCGATGGACGGCGAGCACGGCGGCTTCACCCTGCGCACGCCGGGGCACCAGTGGCCGGGCGTGCCCGCCGCGATCTACAGCGGCGTGGCGGACAAGGCGGCGTTGACGGCGAAGTACGTGTCCAACACCGAGACCTACTACCTGGCGGCGGCGGGCGCGGAACTGTCCGGCTCGGTCTACACGCAGGTCACGGACCTGGAGACGGAGCTGAACGGGTTGTGGACCTACGACCGGCGGGAGATCAAGGTCGACCCCGGCCCGGTGCGCGAGATCAACCGGCGGGTCGTCGAGGCCGGCGCCAACGCCGCCGAGGACGCCACCTACCCCGGCCGCGGCACGTGGCTGCTCGACGAGGGCAGCGGCACCGCGGGCGCCGACAGCAGCGGCGGCGACAGCCCGGTGACGCTGCACGGCGGCACGAGGTGGGGCGCGGGGGTGCGCGGGTCGGCGTTGGCGTTCGACGGCGACGGCGACTTCGCCCAGACCGCCGCGCCGGTGCTCGACACCAGGGGCGACTACACGGTGGCGGCGTGGGTGACGATGGAGTCCCTGCCCGGCAACTACGCCACCGCCGTCAGCCAGGACGGCCGGCGCACCGAGAACCCGTTCTACCTCCAGTACGGCCAGGGCCGGTTCGCGTTCAGCGCGCCGGGCGGACGTCGGGCGACGCACGAGGTGACGCCGGAGCTGGGCCGCTGGTACCACCTCGTCGGCGTGCACGACACCGCGGCGGGCGAGCTTCGGCTCTACGTGGACGGGCAGCGGGTGGCGACCACACCGGCCGGTCCCGCGGAGGTGAGCACCGGCCCGTTGACGATCGGCCGGGCCAGGTACGCGGGCCAGTCCGTCGACTGGTGGCACGGGTCGGTCGACGAGGTGCGCGCGTTCGGCCGCGCCCTCGGTGACGCGGAGGTGGGACAGCTCTTCGCGGACCGGTGAACGACGTGCCCGCCCGTCGGCCCCGGCGGGCGGGCACGACCGCCCCGGCTCAGGCCGCCCAGCGTCCCGCCGCCGCCACGACGTGCGGCGTGAGGGCGTCGGCGATGAGCGCGTACCCGGCGGGCGACGGGTGGAAGCGGTCGGCGGAGAACAGGCCGGGTTCGGTGGCGAACCGGTCGAACAACTCGGACCCGACGGCCGCCACCACGCCTCCCGCGCGGACCACGGCGGCGGCCTGCGCGTGCGCGTACAGGCCGCTGGCCTGCGACACGAACGCCCGGTAGGCCGGCGGCACGTGCGAGACGACGCCCAGGTCGGGGGCGGTGGCCACCACCACCTGGCCGCCCGCGCGACGCAGGTCGGCCACGGCGTCGTGCAGCAGGCCCGCGCCCACCGCGGGCGGGGTGAACGACGTCAGGTCGTTCGCGCCGATCACGATCAGCGCGAGGTCGACCCCGGTCGGCACGGCGGCCCGCACCTGGGCGGGCAGGTCGGCGGAACGCGCGCCGGACACGGCGTGCACCCCGAGGTCCACCGGGTGCCCCGCCGCCCGCAGCTCGGCGGACAACAGCGGGCCCAACGCCTGGTCGGCCCGCGCGCAGCCCACGCCGACGGCCAGCGAATCACCCAGGACGCGGAAGCGGAGTTGCTTGGTCATCACGGGGACAACGTCCGGACCCGTCCCCGTGCTCCCGAACGACGTCGAGGTCACACCACCCGCGTCACACCACGGTCCGCGTCACCACGGGTCCACGTCACCACGGCCCGCGTCAACACGGCCCGCGTCACCACGGCCCGTCCACCGCCGGGACGCGGGCCTCCTCCTGCCACCGGCCGACGCCCGAGCCCTGCGCGTAGGACAGGTGGCCGCCGAGCGCGCCGCCTGCGCTGAGCACCAGCAGCCCGACCAGGCCCCACACCCGCGCCGCCCGGTCGCCGCACCGGGTCGAGGCGAGGAAGCAGCCCGCCGCCAGCGTGTTGACGACGGCGTGCAGCGCGCCCACGCGCCGCTGGGGAACGTCCAGGTGGGAGAAGTCCGCGAGGCCGAGCAGCACCGTCGGCGGGGTCGCGGCCAGCCCGACCAGCACCAGCCGACGTGCGGCGGCACGATCGCCGAAGCCCACGTCGAGCACGGCGGAGCACACCCACGCGCCGATCGGCACGGTCACCAGCAGCGGGTGCACGGGGTGGCCCAGCCACGCGCCGCGCAGCAACCGGT
>NZ_JBHTLK010000315.1:0-6454 GCF_042678885.1 Saccharothrix hoggarensis | reverse complement strand
CCCCGGGCCCCCCCCCGCCGCGCCCCCGGCTCGTGGGCGCCGGGAGGCGCGCCCGGCGGGTGGCGACGGCCTCCGCGGACGACTTCGCCCGCCGCGGCCGAGCGGCGGGCGAACGTCGCGTGATTCGGAGGAATGCGAATGTTTCTCCCGGCGCGGTCTATTTGTTCACATGCGTGAAGGCGGGCTCGGTAAACAAGACCGCTCCGCTTGTTCATCACCGTGAATTTTGTTGCCTGTCCCGCACACTTGCGCAATGCTCGCTGGGAGCGTTCCCAGATTTCCGGAGATCGCTGGCGTTCCCGCTGGTAGTGGGGCCGGTGTCACTGAGGGCCGCTGTCCAGGAGTGCTGTTCGCAAGGAGGCGACGCATGAGTCTGCGCATTGGTGAACGAACGAGGAGCCGGATCGCCGGTATTGCCGCGGTCGCGTCGGTGGCGGCTTTGACCGGGGGCTTGGTGATGGCGACCGGCGCCAATGCCAATGCGGCGGTCGGGTGTCGGGTCGACTACACCGTGACGAGCCAGTGGGAGGGCGGGTTCGGCGCCAACGTCACGGTGACCAACCTGGGTGACCCGGTCTCGAACTGGACGCTGGCGTGGTCGTTCGGCGCCGGTCAGAAGGTGACCCAGCTGTGGGGTGGTGAGTTCTCCCAGTCCGGCAGCGCGGTGACGGTGCGCAACACGTCCTGGAACGGCTCGCTGGCCACGGGCGCGTCGGTGACGCCGGGCTTCAACGGCACCTGGACCGGCTCCAACCCCGCGCCCACCTCCTTCACGCTCAACGGCGTCGCCTGCACCGGACAGCCGACCGGCACCTCGACCACGACCTCGACGTCCACGTCCACCTCCACGTCAACGTCAACGTCCACCTCCACGTCGACCACGACCTCGACCACCACGACGTCGAACCCGCCGCCCACGGGCGCGGCGACGGGCTTCGCGTCGCAGAACGGCGGGACCACCGGCGGTCAGGGCGGGAGGACGGTCCGGGCCACCACGGGAACGCAGATCCACCAGGCGCTGTGCAGCCGGGCGAGCAGCTCCACCCCGATCATCATCGAGGTCGAGGGCACCATCAACCACGGCAACACCAGCGCGGTGTCGGGCGGCAGCTGCTCGACCGCCTCCGGTGTGATCGAGCTCAAGCAGATCAGCAACGTCACGATCATCGGCGTCGGCGCCGGCGCGGTCTTCGACCAGCTGGGCATCCACATCCGGGAGTCCCGCAACATCATCATCCGGAACGTGACCGTCCGGAACGTCAAGAAGTCGGGTTCTCCCACCTCCAACGGCGGTGACGCCATCGGGATGGAGAGCAACGTCCGCAACGTCTGGGTCGACCACGTCAACCTGCTGGCGTCGGGCGGGGAGTCCGAGGGCTACGACGGCCTGTTCGACATGAAGAACAACACCCAGTACGTGACCCTGTCCTACAGCACCCTGCGCAACTCGGGCCGCGGCGGGCTGATCGGGTCCAGCGAGAGCGACCTCTCGAACGGGTTCGTCACGTTCCACCACAACCTGTACGAGAACATCGACTCGCGGGCGCCCCTGCTGCGCGGCGGGGTGGGCCACATGTACAACAACTACTACGTGAGCCTGAACGAGTCCGGCATCAACTCCCGGGCCGGGGCGAAGGCCAAGGTGGACAACAACTACTTCAAGAACTCGCGTGACGTCCTCGGGACCTTCTACACCGACATGGCCGGCTACTGGCAGGTCAGCGGCAACATCTTCGACAACGTCACGTGGTCCGCGCCCGACAGCGAGCACAAGCCCGCCGGGCCGGACGTCAAGTCCACCACCACGGTCGGCATCCCCTACAGCTACACGCTCGACCAGGCCGCCTGCGTGCCGACCATCGTCGGGCGGACGGCAGGCGCCAACACCGGCATGCGCGAGTCGAACGGCGTCTGCTAGCAACGTTTCGCCGCGCGCTGTCACGGACGGCGGCTACCGGGCCGGTGTGCTCGGTAGCCGCCGTCTCGCCTGTGGGCCGGGCGGTAGCGTCGGTCCTGTGGCGACCGGGCCGGTCGAGTCGGCGGAAGGCGTGGTGGGTGTCGCCTACGCGCACTTCTACGTGGAATCGCGAGGGCTGCGCGAGCCTCCGCGATTCGTTTTCGACGATGATGACGGGTTCCTCGCGGTGATGGACGACGTGGTCGCGCTGCACGCCACGTCCGACGTGATCAGGTCGGCGAACGTCCGCATCGAGGCGTGGGATCGACTGCCCGAGGTGGGTGGTCCTGGCGAGGCGGAGGTGGCCGAGGGAACGGTGGCGCTCTCCGACGGTGCGGTGCGTGCGAGAGCCGTGCCGGCGACCGCGCCGGACATCGACACCGTCCCGGTCGGTCCGGCCGGGTGGTACCACGTCCGCGCGTTCCGTTGGGGCGCCGATGTGGACGGACGGGTCGAGCACTTCCTGCTCCAGCTCTGGCCTTCGGGCGAACCCGCCGCCGCGGACCGGTCACGCCCGGCGGAACCGGATGAGCTCACGGCGTGGAACCGGCAGATCAGGCAGTGGGCCGACGCCCAGGGCTTTCGGGGTTCCGGTGGCAGGGGTGGCCATGACTGAACCTCCGACTGAGCCGAACGTCGGCAGCCGCAGTGGGGTGGAACCCGTGACCGGTCGGCCCACGATGGCGTGACCGGCCGGTCGGCTGCCGACCCGGCGGCTCCCCGGCGCCCGTCGCGCGGGCACGGCGGGTCTGCGGGCTGTGCGGACGTCACGCGCGTAGGGTGCGCGCATGGCCGTCGGGGGCAGCAGGAGGGCGCGGGCCGCGCGCAAGCGGACGCGGCGGATGCAGCGCGTCGAGAACGACCTCACCGTGGCGGAGTGGACCGCGCTGAAGGCGGCCTGGGGTGGGTGTGCCTACTGCGGGGCCGCCGGTGTGCCCCTCCAGAAGGACTGCGTGCAGGCGTTGTCGCGCGGAGGGCGGTACACGCTCGACAACATCGTGCCGGCGTGCCGGTCCTGCAACGCGAGCAAGTGCAACGCCGAGGTGACGGGGTGGCTGCGGCGGAAGCGGTTGGACGAGAGGGCGTTCCTGCTGCGGCAGGTGGAGGTCAACGCCGAGCTGGCGCTGCGGTTCGGGAGCGCGGTCGTCTCGGAAAGCGCTGGTGGCGTGGGGTGAACCCACCGCGCGCCGTGCCGAGCACGGCGGCCTGTGGGCAGCACTGTCCGGACGCCCAGGCCGCCGTGCTCGGCACGTGGCTCAGCGCAGGCGCTTGATCTCCCCGCGGGCGCGGTAGAACGAGCCGTTGGCCGAGGGCAGCACCTCGGTGACCAGGTAGCGCGCGCCGGGGACGCGGATGTTCTTCGGGAACTGCACGCCCCACGTGCGGTCGTAGCCGTCCGACACCACGTGCACGCGGACGCGACCGCCCACCTGGACGCACTCGAGGACGACGCCCTCGCCCGGCGCGACGTGGGAGACCACCTCGACGTCGGCGGTCGCCTCGACGCGCGCGATGGCGCCGGCCTTGATGTCCTGGCGCGGCGGGAGTTGGCCCTGTTCGGCGGCGTGCACGGCGGCGGGGCCGGCGTCCAGGCACGCCAGTGAGCCGTCCGTCGTCACGAGGTAGAGGCGTTCGTCGCGGTACTGCATGGAGAACGCCGAGCCGCAGCCGGTGGCGAGCTTCCACAGCCTGGTGCCGTCGGCGGCGAAGCAGTACACCGAGGACTGGTTGTCGCCCGCGAACACCAGTCGGCCGTCGGGCGAGGTCGCGCAGGAGAACACGGCCGCGTCACAGCGGTAGTCGGCGATCTTAGCGCCGTCGGACTTGCGGAGGCGCTGCACGTAACCGCGGCTGGTGCCGGCGAAGACCTCGGTGCGCTCCTGCCAGCCGAACAGCACCTGCCCCGGCGTGTCGGCGTGCCAGACCTGGTCGCCGCGGCCGGTGTAGTGCGTGACGCCGCGGGAGTGGCCGTGGAACACGCCTTCGGACGCGCAGCGGACCATCCACGCGCTCTCGCCGGTGGCCGGGCGCGACCACTGGAACTCGTCCTCGTGGTCCACCACGGTCACCCGGCCCTGCCGGTCGGACACGCCCAGCACGCCGTCGTGGATGTCGAGCCAGTAGATGTCGACGTCCTCGGCGATCTCGTAGGCGACGCGCGGCACCTTGGCGCCCAGGTCGTACACCCGGCCGTCGTCGCACCCGGCGTAGATCCAGAAGTCGTCGGCGACGATGCACTTGACCGAGTCGGGCAGGCCGAACCGCCCGGTGACCCGGCCGTCGTGGGTGAGGGTGTAGACGTCGCCGTCCTCGTTGCCGACCCACGCCTGGTCCTCGCCGACGTAGATCCCGAACGCCGGCGCGCCGGACGCGAACCGCCACAGCACCGGCGCCTGGTGGGCCGTCGAACGGGTGCTGACGATCTGCCGCCTGCTCGTCGGCCGACGCCGGCGCAACCCCCGGACGGCGGGCGCGTAGCCCTTGCGCACCTTCTCGCCGATCTTCTTCTCGGCGGCCTTCAGCGCCTTGGCGTGGTCGGCGAAGGTGGCGCTGCGGACCTGCCCCTGCTCGCCGATGCGCCCGAAGGTGATGGTGACCTCGGTGCCGTCGACGCGCACCTCGTAGAACTTGTGCGCCCCACCGTCCGCTTCGGACAGCTCCAGGTACGTGGTGCCGGACATCCGCGCTCCCCCTCAAGGTCAACTGCGAGGAACGGTAGCGGCCACCACCGACAATTCCGGATCACGCAGGTCAGAGCGCGAACCGGCCGACGCGCCCGGCTTCACCGGACGGGCGGCCGACCGGTGAAGCCGAGGGCACTCAGACGAGCGCGGTCGCGGCGTAGCGGCTGACCGGGCGCGGCAGGCCGTAGTGCTCGCGCAGCGTGCGGCCGGTGTACTCGGTGCGGAACAGGCCGCGGGCCCGCAGCAGCGGCACGACGTGGTCCACGAAGTCCTCCAGGCCGGACGGCAGGAGGGGCGCCATGACGTTGAAGCCGTCCGCCGCGCCCGTCGTGAACCACAGCTCGATGTGGTCGGCGATCTGCTCGGGCGTGCCCGCCACGACCTGGTGCCCGCGACCGCCGCCGAGGCGGCCGAGGAGCTGGCGCAACGTCAGCCGCTCGCGCTGCGCCAGGTCGCGGACCAGCTCGAACCGGCTCTTCGCGCCGTTGACGCGGGAGACCGGCGGGAACTCGGGCAACCGCTCGTCCAGCGGGTGGTCGGTCAGGTCGACGCCGATCAGCTCGGTCAGCTGCCGCACCGCCCGCACCGGGATGATCAACCCGTCCAGCTCGTCGGCCAGCGCCCGCGCCTCGGTCTCCGTGCCGCCGAGCACGGGGACGATGCCGGGCAGCACCTTGACGTCCTCGGCGGCACGTCCCCGGGCCGTGACGCGGCGCTTGAGGTCGGCGTAGAACGCGGTCGCGTCGCCGTGCGTCTGGTGCGCGGTGAACACCGCCTCCGCCCACGCCGACGCGAACGCCCTGCCGTCCTCGCTCGACCCGGCCTGCACCAGCAGCGGGTGCCCCTGCGGGCTGCGCACCGCGTTCAACGGCCCGCGCACAGAGAAGAACCGGCCCTTGTGGTTGATCTCGTGCACCTTGGCGTCCTCGGCGAACACGCCGGACTCGCGGTCCACGACCAGCGCGTCGTCCTCCCACGAGTCCCACAGCGCGGTGACCACGTCCAGGAACTCGTCGGCACGCTGGTAGCGCTCGGCGTGCTCGGTGTTGACCTCGCGGTTGAAGTTCTGCGCCGACCGGTCGCCCGCCGTGGTCACGATGTTCCACCCGGCCCGGCCGCCGCTGATGTGGTCGAGCGAGGAGAACAGCCGGGCCAGGTTGTACGGCTCGCTGAACCCGGTCGACGCGGTCGCGATCAGGCCGATGCGCTCGGTGGCCTGCGAGATCGCGGTCAGCAGCGTGACCGGCTCGAACCGGTTGGCGGCGGTGTGCCGCACGTCGCCCCAGATCTGCACGCCGTCGGCGAGGAACACCGAGTCGAACGTCCCGCGCTCGGCGATCCGCGCCAGGTGCTGGAAGTGCGCGACGTCGTCGAGGGCGCGCGGGTCGGTGCGGGGGTGCCGCCAGGCGGCCTCGTGGTGGCCGACGCCCATGAGGAACGCGTTGAGGTGGAGCTCTCGTGCGGACAACTTCAGACTCCCAGTCGGATCGGGTTGCGGATGTTGAGGGGATCGGCGTAGATCGCGTCCAGCTGCACGGCGCCGGCGGCCACGCCGAGGGCGTCCAGGCCGAAGCTGCTCGGCAGCACGGACGACGGCGACGGGCACGCGCGCGAGGTCGCGGCCACCTCGGCGCGCAGGGCGTCGGCGCACTCGGGCAGCCGGACGACGCCCAGCTCGGTGACCACGACGACATCCGGGTTGACGATGTCGAACAGCAGCGCCGCCGCGCGGGCGACGATCCGGGCGCGGTCCACGAGCAGCGCGGTGACCGCGGCGTTCCCGGCCACGGCGGCGTCAGCCAGGTCCGCGATC
>NZ_JBHTLK010000314.1:0-6513 GCF_042678885.1 Saccharothrix hoggarensis | reverse complement strand
GTGCGGGGCGGAGGCCGTCCGGGCGGCGCTGACCACCGTGACCGGCCACGACGCGCCGGGCTCGGCGCCGGCCATGAGCCGGGACGCGGTCGAGGTCAGGCTGGCCCACCTCCGCCACGCCGACCACCACGCGGGACGTGCTCGCACCGCCGCGACCTGCGGCTTCGCCGGGCTGACGACGTTGGCGCTGCCGCCGATCGCGGCGGTCAGCGGCCTGCTGGCCCTGGTCGCCACGACCTGCCCGTAGTCGACGCCCGACAGCGCGCCGGCCCGGAGCCGACCGGCTCCGGGCCACCGCGCGTTCCGGTCAGGCGACCCCGGCCGGCACCTTGTCCCGAGCGGACCCCGCCGACCGCGCCGGGCGGTCCGGCGACGTCGCGGTGCTGCGGAAACCACGCAGCCGCAGGCTGTTCGACACCACGAACACCGACGAGAACGCCATCGCCGCGCCCGCGATCATCGGGTTGAGCAGGCCCGCGGCGGCCAGGGGCAGGGCCGCGACGTTGTAGGCGAACGCCCAGAACAGGTTGCCCTTGATCGTGGCCAGAGTGCGCCGCGACAGCCTGATCGCGTCGACCGCCGCCCGCAGGTCGCCCCGCACCAGCGTCAGGTCGCTCGCCTCGATCGCCGCGTCCGTGCCGGTGCCCATCGCCAGGCCCAGGTCGGCCTTGGCCAGCGCCGCGGCGTCGTTGACGCCGTCGCCGACCATCGCCACGACCTTGCCCTCCGACTGCAGGCGGGCGACGACGTCGACCTTGTCCTTCGGCAGCACCTCGGCGATCACCTCGTCGATGCCGACCTCGGCGGCGACGGCCCGCGCGGCCGCCTCGTTGTCGCCGGTCAGCAGCACCGGGGTGAGGCCGAGCGCCCGCAGCTGCCGGATCGCCTCGGCGGACGTCGGCTTGACGGTGTCCGCGACCACGAGCACCGCCCGCGCCTCGCCGTCCCACGCGACCAGGACCGCGGTGCGGCCCTTCTCCTCGGCGGCGCGCTTGGCCTCGGCCAGGTCGTCGCCCAGGCGGACGCTCCACTCGGCCAGCAGCCGCTCCCGGCCGACGATCAGCGCGTGGCCGTCGACCACGCCCTGCACGCCCAGGCCCTCCAGGTTCTGGAAGTCCTCGACCTCGGGCAGGTCGCCGACCCGCTCGGCCGCGCCGGCCGCGACCGCCTTGGCGATCGGGTGCTCGGAGGCGTGCTCCAAGGCGCCCGCCAGCCGCAGCACCTCGTCCTCCTCGACGCCGTCCGCGACGTGCACGCCGACCAGGCTCATCCGGCCCGAGGTGACGGTGCCGGTCTTGTCCAGCACCACCGTGTCCACCCGGCGGGTCGACTCCAGCACCTCCGGGCCCTTGATCAGGATGCCGAGCTGGGCGCCGCGGCCCGTGCCGACGAGCAGCGCGGTCGGCGTGGCCAGGCCCAGGGCGCACGGGCAGGCGATGATCAGCACCGCGACCGCCGCCGTGAACGCCGCCGAGACGCCGCCGCCCGCGCCGAGCCAGAACGCCAGCGTGCCCACCGACAGCGCGATCACGACCGGCACGAACACCGCCGAGATCCGGTCCGCCAGCCGCTGCGCCTCGGCCTTGCCGTTCTGCGCGTCCTCGACCAGCTGCGCCATCTGCGCCAGCTGCGTGTCCGACCCGACCCGCGTCGCCCGGATGACCAACCGGCCGCCCGCGTTGACGGTCGCGCCGACCACCGCGTCGCCGGGGCCGACCTCCACCGGCACGGACTCGCCGGTCAGCATGCTCGCGTCGACCGCCGAGCTGCCCTCCGCCACCACGCCGTCGGTGGCGATCTTCTCCCCCGGCCGCACGGCGAACCGGTCGCCGACGGCCAGCTCCGCGATCGGGACGCGGACCTCGCGGCCGTCCCGCAGCACGGCGACGTCCTTCGCGCCCAGCTCCAGCAACGCCCGCAGCGCCGCCCCGGCCCGCCGCTTGGACCGCGCCTCGAAGTAGCGCCCGGCCAGGATGAACACCGTGACGCCGGCGGCCACTTCGAGGTAGATCGAGCCCGCACCGTCCGTGCGCTGCACGGTCAGCTCGAACGGGTGCGTCATGCCGGGCGTGCCCGCGGTGCCGAACAGCAGCGCGTACAGCGACCAGGCGAACGCCGCGATCGTGCCCATCGAGATCAGCGTGTCCATGGTGGCCGCGCCGTGCCGCAGGTTCGCCCACGCCGCCCGGTGGAACGGCCACGCGCCCCACACCAGCACCGGGGCCGCCAACGTCAGCGAGATCCACTGCCAGTAGGTGAACTGCAGCACGGGCGCCATCGCCAGCGCGATCACCGGCACCGCGAGGGCGGTGGAGACGGTCAACCGCTGCCGCAGCGCGCGGGTCGGGTCTTCGTCGGCGGGCGCCTCGGGCTCCTCGGCGGCCTTCACGACCGGCAGCGCGGCCTGGTAGCCGGCGGCCTCCACCTGCTCGACGAGCGTGCGCGGGTCGACGTCCTCGGGGAACGTGACGCGGGCCTTCTCGGTCGCGTAGTTGACGGTCGCGGTCACGCCGTCCAGCTTGTTGAGCTTGCGCTCGATCCGGGCCGCGCACGACGCGCACGTCATGCCGGTGATGGCCAGTTCGATCTGCGTGTCAGCCATGACCGTGCCCGTCCTCTTCCTCGTGCCCGCCCGGGGCGGGCGTGGTCGGCGTGCCGGGGGCGGGCGTGGCCCGTTCGGCGCCGGCGGTGTCGACGGTGAACTCGGCCGTGCGCACGACCCCGTCGTGCTGGAAGTCGAGGAACAGCCGGTAGCTCCCGGCCGACGGCACCTCGGCCACGAACGCGACCTCCGGGCCGGCCGCGGTCCTGCCGTCACCGGGCGCGCCCTCGGGGTGGACGTGCAGGTAGGCGAGGTCGCCCTCGCGCAGCGCGACCAGGTGGCCGTAGGCCGCGAGGTACGGCTGGAGGTCGGTCACCGGCTTGCCGTCCCGGCTCACGGTCAGCCGCACCGGCGACGCCTTGCCCGGCGTCAGGTCGCCGTCGAGGCGCACCTGGTATCCGTCGACCTCGGCGACCCGCGACGGCGCGTGCCGCCGGGGCTCGAACAGACCGGCCGCGGCGACGTCGACGCCCAGCGTGGCCGCCTCGGCGCCGGTCGGCTTGAAGTCGGCGAACACCCGGTAGGAGCCGGCCTCGGCGAGGTCGAGGGGCGCGGTCCACGTGCCGTCGGCGGCCATCTCGGGGTGGAGGTGCCGGTAGCCGGAGGTGTCGCGGCGCACCACGATCAGGTGCATCCGCTTGTCGTGCTCGACGTCGAACCCGGTCACCGCCGCCCCGTCGGGGCCGGTGATCCGGAACGAGAAGGAGTGGGGTCCCGTGGTCAGCGTCGTGTCGGTGGGCGTGAGGGTGTACCCGCCCCTGGACGACGCCAGCCCGGCGGGCTGGTCCGCGGCCTCCGCGACGGTGGCGCCGTGGTCGTCCCCGTGGCCGGCGCCCTCAGCGCCGGACGTCCCGTCGTGGCCGCCGGGGGCGGTTTCGACGGACAGGGGACCGACAGCGCTCCCGGCGGCCCAGGCGCCACCGGCGACCAGGGCCAGCACCGCACCGTAGGCGGAGAGCTTCGCTGCTGTGTTCATCGGTTCAGGTCCTCAGGACTGGTGGAGCCCGCCGCGTGGCGGGCTCCGAGTCGGCAGATCAGCCGGCGAGCGCGTAGCCCGCTTCCTCGACGGCGGCCTTGACGTCCGCCTCGGCGACCGGGGCGGCGCTGGTCACCTTGACCGCACCGGTCGGCAGGTCGACGTCCACGGCGGTCACGCCCTCGATCTTGGTGACCTCCTCGGTCACGGACGCCACGCAGTGGCCGCAGGTCATGCCGGTGACGGTGAAAGTGGACTCGGCCATCGGGTGCTCCTCGTTGTCGTGTCGGTTCAGGACCGCACCAGGCGGGCGATGGCTTCGCTCGCCTCGCGGACCTTGGCGTCGGCGCCTTCGCCGCCCTGTGCGAGCGCGTCGGCCACGCAGTGCTTCAGGTGCTCGTCGAGCAGTCCGAGGGAGACCGCCTGCAGGGCCTTCGTCGCCGCCGCGATCTGGGTCAGGACGTCGATGCAGTACTCGTCGTCCTCCACCATCCGCTGCACACCGCGGACCTGCCCCTCGATCCGGCGCAAGCGCTTGACGAAGGCTTCCTTGTCCGATGTGTAACCCCGCATGCCCACTCCCTCCGGCCCGCTCGCCGGTCCAGTGCGTTCCGACGGTGGCGCCTTCGAGGACATTTATACCCCCAGGGGGTATCCGGGTCAACTCGCCGCCGGTCCGACGTGACCGTCGCCACTCCCGAGTGGAGCCAGGCGCGGCACCATACCCCCGTACTGTATGCCGCCGCCTCCGGGAGCGCCGAACGGCACTTCGGCATGACCGTCGGACCTGCCCGCCACCGGTCGGACGCCGGATCGTCAGGTGTTCGTCAGGTCCGGCGGGCGCGCGGTGCGGCAGGATGGCGGTGCGACTCGCGGGGCGTCATGCTTCGCGAGTCGACCACTTTCCACGTCACCGCAGGTGAGCCACCCGGACGGCCGGCCGCGGCACCGGCTCGCGGGCGCGGTGGGACACCCCCGGCGGTGGTGTCGACCCCGGCGGGCGGGCAGGCTGGTGCTCACCGCACACGAGGACCGGGGCACATGGAATTCTCCGTACTGCTGGTCGAGGACGACGAGCACATCCGGCAGGCGCTGGGGCTCGCCCTCGGCGACGAGGGGTTCGCCGTCACCGACGCGGTGTCGGGCGAGGAGGCCCTCGACCTCCTGGCCGGGGCGACGTTCGACGTGGTGCTGCTCGACCTGATGCTGCCGGGCGTGGACGGGCTGGAGGTGTGCCGCCTGCTGCGGGCCCGCGGCGACCTGCCCATCATCGTCGTGACCGCCCGCGCCGACGCCGCCGACGTGATCGCCGGGCTGGAGGCGGGCGCCGACGACTACGTGACGAAACCGCTGGTCGCCAGCGTGCTGGCGGCACGCATCCGGGCGTTGCTGCGCCGTCGCGGCGGCGGTCGGCAGGACGAGGCGATCCGGGTCGGCGACGTCGAGATCCGGCCCGACGTCGGTTCGGTGCACCGGTCCGGCCGCGAGGTCCACGTCACGCGCACCGAGTTCCGGCTGCTGGTGGAGCTGGCGTCGGCGGGCGGGCGGATCGTCACCCGCGAGCAG
Source organism: Saccharothrix hoggarensis (assembly GCF_042678885.1). Classification (GTDB taxonomy): domain Bacteria; phylum Actinomycetota; class Actinomycetes; order Mycobacteriales; family Pseudonocardiaceae; genus Actinosynnema; species Actinosynnema hoggarensis. The sequence continues at coordinate 1,369 of NZ_JBHTLK010000314.1, read as the reverse complement.
CTGCTGCAACGCGTGTGGGGTTACGACTACTTCGGCGACACCCGGCTGCTCGACGTGCACATCCGCCGGCTGCGCCGCAAGATCGAGGCCAACCCGGACGAGCCGACCCTGGTGGTGACCGTGCGCGGGGCCGGCTACCGGGTGGACGTGTGATGCCGAGGTTCTCGCTGCGCTGGCGGGTCGCGCTGGTCCTGGGGCTGGGGTCGGTGCTGCTGACCAGCGCGCTCGCCGTGGCGATCTGGAACCTCACGTCCGGCTACCTGCTGCGGCAGCGCGAGCAGGGCGCCGTGCGCCAGGCCGAGGTGAACGCGCGGCTCGTGGACGAGGCGCTGCGCACCGGGTCCGCCGGGCTGAACGAGCTGCTCACGGGCCTGACCACGGGCCCGGACTCCACCGTCATGGTGTTCCACGCGGGCCAGGTGCTCACCAGCGGGCGGCAGGTGGACGCGCGGGTGCTGCCGCGGCGGCTCGTCGACCTGGGCCGCGAGGGCACGCCCGCCGCGCAGCGGCTCCTGGTCGACGGCATCCCGGTGCTGGCCGTGACGCTGCCCATCCGGTCCACCGACGGCGCGTACGTCGAGCTGGCGCCGCTCGTGCAGCTGGACCGCACGTTCCGGTTCCTCAGCGGCCTGCTGGTGGCCGTCACCCTGGGCAGCGGCGTGCTCGGCGTCGTGCTCGGGTCGTGGGCGAGCAGACGCGCGCTGCGCCCGCTGACCGAGCTGACCAAGGCCGCGTCGCGCATCGCGGGCGGCGACCTGCGGGCCCGCCTGCCCACCCAGACCGACCCCGACCTGACCCCGCTGGCCACCACGTTCAACGCGACCGCCGACGCGCTGGAGCAGCGCGTGCTGCGGGACGCCCGGTTCGCGGGCGACGTGAGCCACGAGCTGCGGTCGCCGTTGACGACGATGGTCAACGCGGCCGAGGTGCTGCGCCGGCGGCGGGCCGAGGTGCCCGGCACGGCGGGCAAGGCGCTGGACCTGCTGACGTCCGAAGTGGACCGGTTCGCGCGGATGGTGGTGGACCTGCTGGAGATCTCGCGCGCCGACCAGCACGCGGAAGACCTCACCCCGGAGACGATCGACCTCGCGTCGCTGGTCCGCAACGTCGTCTCGGCCCGTCCGGGCGGGTCGGCGCCCGTCGACGCGCCGGAGCCGTCGCCGCACGTGCTCGGCGACCGCCGCCGGCTGGACCGGGTCGTGGACAACCTGCTCGACAACGCCGAGCGCCACGCGGGCGGGGTGGTGCGGGTCGCCGTGATGTCCCGCGACGGCAACGCCCGGATCGAGGTGGACGACGCCGGTCCCGGCGTGCCGCCCGAGCTGCGCGACCGCGTCGTCGCCCGGCTCGACCGGGGCGCGCGGGCCGG
>NZ_JBHTLK010000313.1:0-6550 GCF_042678885.1 Saccharothrix hoggarensis | reverse complement strand
GGGCGCCCCCGCCGGCTCCCGGCCGGCGCGCGCGGCAGACGAGCCACCTCGCGGCGCTCGGGAACGGCTCGGCCGGCGGCAGCGGGCGGTCGCCGACGGTGAAGGTCGCGGCCAGTGACGTGGAAGTGCTGCGGCGCAAGGACATCGCCTCGCTGAGCCCGGCGGAGAAGCGGCACCTCCGGGAGCTGCTGGCGCTGCTCGAACCGGTGCCGCCGACGCGGCGGGCGTTGCGGCGGACGCCGGCGCGCCGGGGTGACGTCGACCCGCGCCGGACGCTGAAGCGGATGATCGCCACGGGTGAGGTGACCCGGCCGCGCCGGCGCCGGCGGGCGACCCGGCCGCGCAAGGTGGTGCTGCTGATCGACGTGTCCGGCTCGATGAAGCCCTACGCCGACGCGCTGCTCCGGTTCGCGCACGTCGTCGCCCGCCGCATGCCGGTGGAGGTGTGCACGCTCGGCACCCGCCTGACCCGCGTCACCCGCCAGCTCCGCCACCGCGACCCCGAGCAGGCCATGCTCGCCGCCGCCCGCGCCGTCCCCGACTACGAGGGCGGCACGCGGCTCGGCGAGACGCTGAAGGTCTTCCTCGACCGCTGGGGGCAGCGCGGGGCCGCGCGGCGCGCCGTGGTGGTGATCTGCTCGGACGGCTGGGAACGCGGCGACCCGACCCTGCTCGCCGAGCAGGCGCGGCGGCTCGCGCGGCTGGCGCACAAGGTCGTCTGGGTCAACCCGCACGCGGGCCACGAGGGGTACGAGCCGGTGCAGTCCGGCATCGCCGCCGCCCTGCCGCACGTGGACCGGCTGCTCGCCGGCCACAGCCTCGACACCCTGCGCGCCCTGCTGGAGGAGGTCCGACTTGCGTGATGTCCTCGTCGAACTGGCCCGTCGCGTCGACCGGGGTGAGACGGTCGGCGTCGGCACGGTGGTCGCCACGTTCAGCTCCGCGCCCCGCCCGCCCGGAGCGGCGATGCTCGTCGGTCCGGACGACGCCGTGGTCGGCAGCGTGTCCGGCGGCTGCGTCGAGGGCGCCGTCTACGAGCTGGCCAAGGAGGTCGTGGAGACCGGCCGGCCGGTCCTCCAGCGGTACGGGGTGAGCGACGACGACGCGTTCGCGGTGGGTCTGACCTGCGGCGGGATCATCGACGTCTACGTGGAGGCGGTCAGCGCGGAGACGTTCCCCGAGCTGCCCGAGGTGCTGGAGGCGGTGCGGGCGGAGGCGCCGGTGGCCGTCGCGACGGTCGTGGAGCACGAGGACCCGGCGTGGGTGGGCCGCCGGCTGGTCGTCCGGCCCGACCACGCCACCGGGGACGTCCCGTCGCGGCGGGCCGCCGACGCGATCACGGACGACGCGCGCGGCCTGCTCGCCACCGGTCGCAGCGGCACGCTCCGCTACGGGCCGGACGGCCAGCGGCGCGGCGAGGGCATGGCGGTGTTCGTGAACTCGTTCGAGCCGCCGCCGCGGCTGCTGGTGTTCGGCGCGATCGACTTCGCCGCCGCGATGGCGAAGCTGGGCGCGTTCCTCGGCTACCGCGTCACGGTGTGCGACGCGCGCCCGGTGTTCGCGACGCGCAGCCGGTTCCCGGAGGCCGACGAGGTGGTCGTCGACTGGCCGCACCGCTACCTCGCCGCGCAGGCCGAGGCGGGGAAGGTGGACGAGCGCACGGTGGTCGCCGTGCTCACGCACGACCCGAAGTTCGACGTGCCGCTGCTGGAGGTCGCGCTGCGGCTGAAGCTCGGGTACGTCGGCGCGATGGGGTCGCGCCGCACGCACGACGACCGGCTGCGGCGGCTCCGGGAGGCGGGCCTCACCGAGGACGAGCTGGCCGGGCTGGCGTCGCCGATCGGGCTGGACCTGGGTGCCCGCACGCCGGAGGAGACGGCGGTGTCGATCGCGGCCGAGGTCATCGCGCTGCGGTGGGGCGGGGGAGGTGGGCGCCTGACCCGGACGGACGGCTCCATCCACAAGTGAGGAGGTTGTTTGACGACGCAACCAAGAGCAGTCTCGATGTGACCCCCATCACCACCACATCTTGGAGGGTTCATGCGGATCACCGTCACCGTCGACGGGGTGGACTACAGCGACGAGGTCGAACCCCGCACGCTGCTCGTCCACTACCTACGCGAACGACTCGGCAAGACCGGCACCGTCGTGGGGTGCGACACGAGCAACTGCGGCGCGTGCACCGTCCACCTCGACGGCCACAGCGTGAAGTCGTGCGCCGTGCTCGCGGTGCAGGCGGACGGCCACGAGGTCACCACCGTCGAGGGCCTGGCCCGTGACGGCGAGCTGCACCCCGTCCAGCGGGCGTTCCACGAGAACCACGCCCTGCAGTGCGGGTTCTGCACCCCCGGCATGATCATGCAGGCGATCGACCTGCTGGCCGACAACCCCGACCCCGACGAGGACGAGGTGCGGCACGGCCTGGAGGGCAACCTCTGCCGCTGCACCGGCTACCAGAACATCGTCCGCGCGGTCCGCGACGCGGCGCGGACCATGAGCCCCGGCGCCGGCCCCGACGCCGAGCGGGTGGACGAGTCCGCGCTGGTGGAACGCGCCCCGATGCACGCGGGCGGTGGGGAATGACCGCCACCGCCGAACCCGGCGTGGAGCGCGAGGTCGGCAAGGCGCGCCGCCGCAAGGAGGACGCCCGGCTCATCACCGGCGCCACCCGCTGGACCGACAACACCCAGCTCAGCGGCATGCTGCACCTGGCGTTGCTGCGCAGCCCCGTCGCGCACGCCCGGATCACGTCGATCGACGTCACCGAGGCCGTGCGGATGCCGGGCGTGCTGCTGGTCCTCACCGGCCAGGACGTCGCCGCCGAGCAGGGCAGCCTGCCGTGCGCGTGGCCGATCACCGAGGACATGGTGTCGCCGCCCGCGCCGTCGCTGGCGGTCGACCGGGTGAACTTCGCCGGCGAGGCGGTCGCGCTCGTCGTCGCCCGCAGCGCCGCGGAGGCGCACGACGCGCTGTCCGCGATCGACGTCGACTACGAGGACCTGCCCGTCGTGCTGGACATGGCGAAGGCGATCCAGGACGGCGCCGACCTCGTGCACCCCGACCTGGGCACCAACAAGTGCGCGACCTGGGTGTTCGACTCCGCCGAGGCGGGCACGGGCTCCGACGTGGACCAGGCGATCGCCGACGCGGAGGTGGTCGTCGAGCGCACGTTCCGCCAGCAGCGGCTGATCCCGGCGTTCATGGAGCCGCGGTCCGTCGTGGTCGACCCGTCGCCCGACTCGGTGACCATGTGGTCGTCCACGCAGGTGCCGCACATCCTGCGCTGGATGCTGTCGGCCGTGCTCGGCATCCCGGAGCAGCAGATCCGCGTCATCGCGCCGGACGTCGGCGGCGGCTTCGGCGGCAAGCTCCAGGTCACCCCCGAAGAGGTTCTGACGCTGCTCGCCGCCCGCCGGCTCGGCAAGCCGGTCAAGTGGACCGAGACGCGCACCGAGTCGATGCTGTCCGCCCACCACGGCCGCGACCAGCTGCAGCGCATCACCGTCAGCGCCCGGCGCGACGGCACCGTCACCGGCCTGAAGGTGGACCTGCTCGCCGACATGGGCGCCTACCTGCGCCTGGTCACGCCCGGCGTGCCGATCCTCGGCGCGTTCATGTTCAACGCCATCTACAAGTTCCCGGCCTACCGGTTCACCTGCACCAACGTGTTCACCACCAAGACGCCCACGGACGCGTACCGGGGCGCGGGGCGGCCCGAGGCCACGTTCGCCATCGAGCGGATCATGGACGAGCTGGCCGCCGAGCTGGGCGTCGACCCGCTGGAGCTGCGCGAGAAGAACTGGATCAGGCACGACGAGTTCCCGTTCACCACGGTCGCGGGCCTCACCTACGACTCCGGCGACTACGAGGCCGCGACGGCCCGCGCGAAGGAGCTGTTCGGCTACGACGCGCTGCGCGCCGAGCAGGCCGAGCGCCGCGCCAACGGCGACCCGGTGCAGCTCGGCATCGGCATCTCCACCTACACGGAGATGTGCGGGCTCGCGCCGTCACGGGTGCTCGGCGCGCTGCGGTACGCGGCGGGCGGCTGGGAGCACGCGGCGATCCGGATGCTGCCCACCGGCAAGGTCGAGCTGATCACCGGCACGTCACCGCACGGCCAGGGCCACGTGACGGCGTGGAGCCAGATCGTCGCCGACCGGCTCGGCGTGCCGTTCGAGGACGTCGAGGTGCTGCACGGCGACACGCGCGTGTCCCACCGCGGCATGGACAGCTACGGCTCCCGGTCGCTGGCCGTCGGCGGCGTGGCCGTCGTGCTGGCCGCCGACAAGGTGCTCGCGAAGGCCCGCACCGTCGCCGCGCACCTCATGGAGGTCGGCGAGGACGACGTCGAGTTCACGTCCGGCGCGTTCTCGGTCCGCGGCACGTCCACCACGATGGCGCTCGGCGACGTGGTGGTCGCCGCGCACGTCGCGCACAACCTGCCCGACGGCGTGGAGCCCGGGCTGGACGCCGAGGCCACGTTCGACCCGGAGAACTTCTCCTACCCGCACGGCACCCACCTGTGCGCCACCGAGGTCGACACGCGCACCGGCGCGGTGAAGATCCGCTCGTACGTGTGCGTGGACGACGTCGGCAAGGTGGTGAACCCGCTGATCGTGGAGGGCCAGGTGCACGGCGGTCTGGCGCAGGGCATCGCGCAGGCCCTGTACGAGGAGGCCGTGCACGACGAGAGCGGCACGCTCACCACGGCCACGTTCGCCGACTACCTGCTGCCGTCCGCGGTGGACCTGCCGCACTTCACCACCGACCGCACCGAGACGCCGGCGACCAGCAACCCGCTCGGCGTGAAGGGCGTCGGCGAGGCGGGCACGATCGCCTCCACGCCCGCCGTCGTGAACTCGATCGTCGACGCGGTGCGGCACATGGGCGTCACCGACGTGGAGATGCCGTGCACCCCGATGCGGGTGTGGAAGGCGATCCAGGGCCGCCGTGACGCCGTGCCGACCACGCCCGGCGCGGGCGGCGGGCTCGGCTCGATCGCCGCCGACGACCAGGCACACTCGCGGGGAGGCGCCGAATGATCCCGGACCGGTTCGACTACGTCGCGCCCACGTCGGTGGACGAGGCGGTGCGCGCCCTGGCCGCGGGCGGCGAGGACGCGAAGGTGATGGCGGGCGGGCAGAGCCTCATCCCGGTGCTGCGGATGCGGCTGGCGGCGCCGACGCTGGTGGTGGACCTGTCCGGGCTGACCGAGCTGACCGGCGTGCACGACGACGGCGACTCGCTCCGCATCGGCGCCATGACCACGCACTACGAGGTGCAGCGCGACACGCTGGTGCGCGAGCACGCCGGGCTGCTCCGCCTGGCCACGGACACCGTCGCCGACCCGCAGGTCCGGCACCGCGGCACGTTCGGCGGCTCGCTGGCCCACGCCGACCCGGCGGGCGACCTGCTCGCGCCCGCGCTGGCGCTCGACGCGGTGATGGTGTGCGTCGGGCCCGACGGGACGCGGGAGGTGCCGGCGGCGGAGTTCTTCGTCGACTACTTCACCACCGCCCTGGCCCCCGACGAGCTGCTCACCCACGTGAAGGTGCCCAAGCTGACCGGCTGGGGCGCGCACTACGAGAAGTTCAACCGGGTCGCGCAGGCCTGGTCGATCGTGGCCGTGGCCGCCGCCGTGCGGGTGTCCGACGGACGGATCGCCGACGCCAGGGTCGGCCTGACCAACATGGCCGCGACGCCCGTGCGGGCCCGCGGCGTCGAGGAGGCGCTGGTCGGGCAACCGGCGACGGCGGAGGCGATCACGTCCGCCGCGACCAGGGCCGCCGAGGGCGCCAACCCGCCGTCCGACGGCAACGCCGACGCCGAGTACCGGTCCCACCTGGCCCGCGTGCTCACCGAACGGGCGGTGACGGCCGCGGTGGGCGCATGAAGCTGGAACACCGGTTCACCGTGCCCGCGCCCGTGCCGGACGTGTGGGCGGCCCTGCTCGACCCGGAGAAGGTGGCGCCGTGCATGCCCGGCGCCACCCTCACCGGCGTCGAGGACCGGACGTTCACCGGCACCGTCAAGGTCAAGCTCGGCCCCGTCACGCTGCTGTACAAGGGGACCGGCGAGTTCACGTCCGTCGACGAACGGGTGCACGCGGCCGTGCTGAAGGCGTCCGGCAAGGACACCAGGGGCAACGGCACCGCGTCCGCCACCGTGTCCGTGGCCCTCACCGCCGCGCGGGACGCCACCGCCCCCGGCACCGAGGTGTCGGTGGTGACGGACCTGAACGTCACCGGCCGTCCCGCCCAGCTCGGCCGGGGCCTGATCAGCGAGGTCAGCGGCCGGATCATCGACGAGTTCGCGGAATGCCTGGCGACGCGGCTCGCGCCGGCGGAAGCTGAGGAGGTGACATCTCCGGAACCCCGGCCGCGGCTGCACGCCGTGCCGGACGAGCCGATCGACCTGCTCGACACCGCGGGCGCGCCCGTGCTGAAGCGGGTGCTGCCGGTGGCGGCCGGGCTCCTGCTGCTCGTGCTGCTGGTCCGCAGGCTCCGCGGGCGGCAGCGCTGAACGCGCGCGGCGGGCGGCCGGTCCCCGG
>NZ_JBHTLK010000312.1:0-6577 GCF_042678885.1 Saccharothrix hoggarensis | reverse complement strand
CCCGACCTCGGCGCCGGTCCGGCCGCCGCCGCGCGCATCACGCGCCGGGTCACCGCCGGGGACAGCAGGGCGTCGCCCCCGGCGACGACCCGGACCGCCTCGCGCAGGTCGTCCGGTGACGTGTCCTTGAGCAGGAACCCCGCCGCTCCGGCGCGCACGGCGTCGAGCAGGTGCTCGTCGGTGTCGAAGGTCGTGAGCACGACGACGTGCACGTCCCGCAGCTCCGGGTCGGCCACGATGCGGCGCGTGGCCGCGATGCCGTCGCCACCCGGCATGCGGATGTCCATCAGCACCACGTCGGGTCGCTCCCGCCGCACCACCGCCACGCCGGACGCGGCGTCCGCCGCCTCACCGACCACGGTGATGTCCTCGGCCCGGTCCAGCAGCGCCCGCAGGCCCTCCCGCACCAACGGCTGGTCGTCCACCAGCACGACCCGGATCACGGCGCCTCCGCCCTCGGGATCTCCGCCTCGACCAGGAACCCGCCGTCAGGCGGGGTCGACGCGCGCAGGTCGCCGCCGAGCAGGGCGAGGCGTTCACGCATGCCGATGATCCCCCAGCCGCCGGCCGCGTGCTCACCGCCCGCGCCGCGCCCATCGTCCCGGATGGACAGTCGCAGCCCGTCGTCGGTGTACCGCAAACCGATGGCGACCCGGCGCGCGTCGGCGTGCCGCAGGACGTTGCTCAGCGACTCCTGCACGACCCGGTAGGCGGCGGCGTCGGCCACCGCCGGCAGCGGCGTGCGCGCGCCGGTGACGTCCACCCGGACGTCCAGGCCGGCGGCACGGGTGGAGGCGACCAGGTCGTCCAGCCGGTCGAGCCCCGGCACGGGGTCGTTGTCGTCGGCGGTCCGCAGCGCGCGCACGGTGGCCCGCAGTTCGCGGACGACGTCACCGCACGCCGCGCGGACGGCCGCCAACGACCGCCGGGCGGTGTCGGGGTCGTCCTCCAGCGCCTCGCGGGCCACGTCGGCGTGCAGCGAGATCACCGACACCGTGTGCCCGAGCAGGTCGTGCAGGTCCCGCGCCACCCGCACCCGTTCCCGCTCGACCCGCCGGGCGGCCTCGCGCTCGCGTTCCAGCTCGGCCGCCCGCGCCTGGCGGTCCAGCTCCGCCCGCCAACCCCGCCGGGAGCGCACGGCGTCGCCGAGCGCGATGACGCTCGCCATGAGCGCGGCGGAGCCGACGAACTCGTAGCCCAGCAGGTAGGCCAGGTCGTCGCCTTCCCGGGCGCGGACGGCGGTGGAGAGCACCAGCAACCCGACCGAGGCGCCCACGGCCCACCGCAGCCGTCCCTGCTCGGCCGCCGAGTACAGGGCCGCCCCGACCGGCACCGCCAACCCGACCGGCGGGAACGCCGAGGTGTAGTAGAGGAGCAGCACGGCGGTCGTGGCGACGAGCGTGCCGACCGGCCACCGACGCCGGACGACCATCAGCGCCCCGAGCACCAGGGCGAACGCGTAGGCCGCGGGGTGCGGTGCGGCCGTGTCGCCGACGTTGGCGGTGATGGCCGTGCCGACCACGACCGCGACGAGCGCGGCCAGGCCGGCGTCGACCGCCACCTCCCGCCGGCCCGACTCCGCCGGTGCGGTCAGGACTCCTCCCCTCGCCGACGCGGTCGGAACGCGGGCACCAGCCGGGCGAGCACCCACCCGACGGCGCCCGTGACCGCACCGACCGCGGTGCCGGTGACCAGGCTGCTGAGTGCGGCGGAGATCCGCAACACGACCTGCCCGCCGGCGAAGTCGGGCGCGGTGCCGGCGAACGCCTGCGCCCACAGCAGTTGGTGCGTCACGGCGAGCAGGACGCCGTGGCACGCGCCGACGACGAGCAGCGCCAGGAACGGGTTCGGCACCCGCCGCCACAGCACGACGGCCAACCACACCGCGATGGGCGCGAACACCAGCACCGCGTTGACGACGGGTCCGACGAGCCGCAGGTCGTGCGCCACCACCCGCGGCACGCCCAGCAGGGCCAACGCCCAGAGCCACGGCACGGGCAGCCCCGTCCGGCGGCTCACGCGCCCACCGCCGTGCCGGAGGCGCGCCGGAACCGCTGGTAGCCCGTGAACACGAGCACCGCGGTCAGCCCGCTCACGGCCAGCCGCACCCAGTGCCCGGTCTCGAACTCCACCGCCGTCCGGCGCAGCACCTCCACCGAGTGCACCGTCGCGCCCTCGTCGAACATGATCTCGTTGCGGGGCCAGAAGAACAGCACCGAGAACAGGAACTCGCCGACGACCAGCGACGCCAGACCGGCCACCAGCCACCACCGCGCCGAGCGGACCCGCCACAGCAGCACCAGGGTGGCCACGGCCAGCGCGACGGTCAGCGCGCCCATCGGCGGGAACAGGTCGGCCGGGCCGGTGATCGCGAAGAACGCCACCGCCTGCGCGAGCGACGCGGGCGGGTCGTGGAAGACGTTGGGGTAGATGACGATCGTCTCGACCAGGATGCCGCCGAAGGCCACCACGGCCACCCAGACGTACAGGGTCGAGACGAGCAACGACAACGAGGACAGCAGACTTCGGCGCACGGGCACTCCGCGGGAGGACGGGGGTCGGAAGCCGCGCACGCGGGCGGTTCCTTCGACGTGCTCCACCGTAGGACCGCGGCCGTGCGCCGGACATCGACCCGCGCGCGGGTCCCGCGTACGCAAATCGACGTACGCGACGCCCGGTCGGCGGTCAGGGCGACGACGGGTCGATGCGGACGCCGCCGTCCCCGTCCGAGAGGAACGCCGCCAGCGCCTGCCCCTCCTCGGCGACGGCGGTGCGGTCGCCTCGGGACAGGCGGCGCAGCGGGGTGACGACCACGACGTCGGCGTCCACGTGCCACGTCGCGGCGACCCGACCGTCCACCAGGACGACGCGGGCGCCGGCGACCGACAGGCCGCGGTGGGCGTCGTCGACGATCCTGGTGCGGTCGTCGTAGCCGAGGAGCGCGTTGTCGAACGCGGGCAGGAACCGGGGCGGGGCCGGGGTGTCCGGGTCGGGCCGGGGCGCGTCGGACAGGTCCAGCAACTCGCGGCCCCGCTCGTCCCGGAACGTGACCAGCTCGTCCCGCATCGCGGCCACCGCGGCCGGCAGGCCGGCGACACCGGACCAGGCGCGCACGTCGGCCGTGGCGGCGGGCCCGAACGCGGCCAGGTAGCGCAGCACCAACGCCTGGCCCACGGGGTCGGAGCCGTCCGCAGGCAGCGGGTCGACCTCGCGTCCCAGCCAGGAGGCCAGCGGCAGGTTGCGCACCCCGGCCTTCGTGCGCCACAGCCCGCGTGGCGGCAGCTGCGCCGTGGGGATGAGGGCGGCGATCAGCACCTCCCCCAGCGCTCGCGTCCCGGCCGCGGGCCAGCGGTGCGCGACCGCCCGCGCCAGCTCGGGCATCGAGCGCGGCACGCCGTCGGCCAGCACCTCCCGGCCCGCCGCCGCGAGCCGGTCGAGGTCCACCCCGGCCAGCTCGCGGCGGTAGGTGCCGAGCACCCGTTGCCGCAGCATGGCGTCGTGCCGAGCCCGCCACGCCACCGCGTCGTCGGCCGTGACGAGGTGGACGGTGCGCCGCATGAGGTGCGTGCGCACCACGTGCCGCCGGACGAGCAGGTCCGAGAGGACCGCCGGGTCGAACGCCCGCAGGCGCGACCAGAGCCCGGTGAACGGTTCCTGCGGTTCCTGCGCCTGCAGGCCGCCCAGGTGCGCGACGGCGTCGAGGACCGGCACGTCGGCGCGGTCGAGCAGCAGCTGTCGGGCGAGCGTCGCGCGGTTCAGGGCGCGGGTGTCGAGCACGGTCATCAGGGTGGTCCCAGCGGGTCGACGTCGATGGCGGGGGTCATGTCGGTTCCCCTCGGGGTGGTCCGGTCAGCTCGACGTCCGGCCGTCCAGCGCCTCGCGCAGGATGTCGGCGTGCCCGGCGTGCTGCGCGGTCTCCGCGATGACGTGCAGCAGCACCTGCCGCACGCTGTGCACCGCGCCCGGCTCGTGCCACGGCGCCTCGGGCAGCGGGTGCGTCGCCGACAGGTCGGGGATGGTCGCGACGACCTCCTCGGTGCGGGCGGCGACCTGCGCGTACCGGGCGAGGATCGTGGCCGCCGTCTCGCCGGGCAGCACCCGGAAGGCGTTGCGGTGGTCGATCGCCCACCGCGGCGCCTCGCGAGCGGTGCCGGCGGCGAGGTCGGCCCACGTGACGCCGTCCGGCAGGTCGTAGCGCATCGCCGACGGGCCCTGGACCGCGAACCGCAGCCACGCCTCCTCGACGGACGTGACGTGCTTGACCAGTCCGCCCAGGCACAGCTCGCTGACCACCGGGCGTTCGGCAAGCTGCTCGTCGGTGAGGTCGCGCAGCGTGGTGGTCAGGGCGGATCGCGCGGTCGCGAGCGCGGCGAGCAGGGCGGCCCGCTCGGCGTCGACGGTCCCGGGAGTCTTGGTGGCGGCGCTCACGGCGTTGCGGCCCTTCGGGTGGTGGTCGTTGACTGGCATGTGACCAGCCTCGACAGTGAAGCGGACAGGTTGTGTCCTCTTCTCCGGGGATCATGGAGGCATGCCGAAGACCTCAGCGCGTCTGCTGGCGCTGCTCTCGCTGCTCCAGGCCCGCCGCGACTGGCCGGGCGCGCTGCTGGCGGAACGGCTGGACGTCAGCCCGCGCACGGTGCGCCGTGACGTCGACCGCCTGCGCGAGCTGGGGTACCCCGTCGCGGCCGTCAAAGGCCCGGACGGCGGGTACCGGCTCGACGCGGGCGCCGAGCTGCCGCCGCTGCTGTTCGACGACGACCAGGCCGTCGCGCTGGCCATCGCGCTCCGGACCGCCACCACCACCGGCGCCGGCATCGGGGAAGCCGCGGCGCGGGCGCTGACCACCGTCCGGCAGGTCATGCCCGCTCGGCTGCGCCGTCGCGTCGACACGCTGCGCGTGACGGCCGTCGAACGGCCCGCGGTCCGACCGGACGCCCCGGTGGACAGCAGGGCGCTCACGGTGTTGAGCGCCGCCGTGCACGCCCGTGAGGTGCTGCGCTTCGACTACCCGTCGGCGTCGGGTGGCGAGCCGGGACCGCCGCGCCGGGCGGAACCGCACCACCTCGTCACGTGGGGCGGGCGGTGGTACCTCGTCGCGTGGGACCTCGACCGCGACGACTGGCGCACGTTCCGGGCCGATCGCATCAGCCCGCGCACCCCGAACGGACCCCGGTTCACGCCGCGCGAGCTGCCCGGCGGTGACGTGGCGGCGTTCGTGGCGGACAGGTTCCGGGGCGCGGACGGCTCCGGTGAGTGGCCGTGCCGCGGCGAGGTGGTCCTCGCGCTGCCCGCCGCCGCCGTGTCCCCCTTCACCCGGGACGGGGTCGTCGAAGCACTCGGCCCGGACCGGTGCCGGCTCGTGCTGGGCTCGTGGTCGTGGACGGGCCTCGCCGCCGCCATCGGCCGGTTCGACGCCGACGTCGAGGTCGTCGGCCCGGCCGAGCTGAGGGACGCCTTCGCGCACCTCGCGCGCCGTTATGCCGAGGCCGCCCGGCCGCCGGCCGGTTGAGCCGGCTCCGTCACGTCGGCCACGACCTCACGGTGCCGTCGGAGCCGGCGGTGGCGAGGGTCCTGCCGTCGGCGCCGTAGGCGAGGTGCTTGATCTTGTCGCTGTGGCCGACCATCGCGCCGCGCGTGGCGCCGGTCACCGCGTCGACCACCAGCACGGAGGTGCTCCCTCCGACTGCGAGGACCTCGGTGGACGGTCGACGTCTCGCCACCTTCCCCGCCGCCGGCCACACCGACGTGGTGTTCGCCTCCCGGACCAGGGCCGCCGTCATCCGGGACGACCACGTGGTGCTGTGGAACCGCGATTCGGCCGTGGCCACCCTCGTCGGCCACAACGCGGGCGCCATCGCCGCCTTCAGCCCGGACGGCAAGACGATCGCCACCGGCGTCCGGCCCCGACTCCTCGTCCGGCTCCACGACGAGCCGGACCGTCACCACGCCGTCGTCGGAGTTCATCGCCCCCTCCCGTGCTCGTAGGCGGCCTACGCGGGAAGTCGTCCGCCGGCACCCGTCGTCACGCCACGACCGGGACGCGGTGCGCGCGGCAGGCCCCCGACCCGGTGCGGGTAGGGTCGGCCGCGTGGGGGAGATCGTGCGCATCGGGGTGTTCTACGACGGGACGTGGTTCGCCTACCTGAGCGATTTCTACGCCACCGCGCACCCCCGCGCCGCCCGGATCGCGCTCGACGGCTTCCACGACGCGCTGCGCTGGCACGTCCACACCGAAACCGGCCACGCGCTCGACGACTGCGTGGTGCACGAGGCCCACTACGTGCGCGGACGCATCGAGACCCCCGCCGCCTCCTTCGACGCGGTGCTGGCCGCCGCCGGCGTCACCCGGCACGACCTGCCGCTGCACGGCGGCAAGGAGAAGGGCGTCGACGTCCACTTCGCGCTCGAGGTGTGGGAGCGCGCCACCACCGCGCCGTTGCAGTGGGTCGTGCTGGTCACCGGCGACGCCGACTTCACCCCGCTGGCCGCCCGGCTCACCGGTCGCGGGGTGCGCGTCCTGGTGCCGGTCGTGGACGCCGGGTTGCCGGCGGGCTCCGACGCGCCGCCGCCCGCGTGG
>NZ_JBHTLK010000311.1:0-6642 GCF_042678885.1 Saccharothrix hoggarensis | reverse complement strand
CGAACGCGCGGGTCGAGGAGGCGTCGGGGTTGGCGGCGGCGTTCGCGCTCACGCCCGCGACCGGCGCGGGCCTGGGCGGACTGGTCCTGGCGCTGCTCGGCGGCGGCTTGCTGCTGTGGTACCTCCGCGGCCGCGACGCGCGGGCGTTGGCGGGTGCGGTCGGACCGGTGAACGTGCTGGTCACCGATGGCGCCGGACGGGTGGCGTTCGCCTCGCCGGACGGGGTGCTGCCCGGCCAGGTGGGCACCGTGGTGGACGAGCACGTGGACGTGGTCGACGTGACCGCCACGATCGTGGACCTCGCGGTGCGCAACTACGTGTGGGTGGAAGAGGTCGACGGCCACGACTGGCGGTTCGTGCGGCGCAACGAGGCCGACCAGTCCCTCTCGGGGTACGAGCGCGCTGTGTACGACACGTTGTTGCCCGCGGGCGTGGACGCGGTGCTGTTGTCGGAGCTGAGGGGCAAGCGGATCGACCTGTCCCGCGTTCGGGACGAGCTGTACGCCGACGTGGTGGCGAAGAACTGGTTCGCGCGGCGGCCGGACGCGGAGCGCAACCTCTGGTGGTGGGCCGGCGTCGGCCTCGGTCTGCTCGGCGTGGCGCTGACGGTGGTGTTGGCGCTGACGGGCGCGGCGGCGTTGTTCGGTCTGGTGGTCGTGGTCGCCGGGGTGGCATTGGTGCTGGGAGCGCGCTCCATGCCCGCACGGACGAAGCGGGGCAGTGTCCTGTTGGAACACGTGCGCGGTTTGCGCGGCTACCTGAGCACGGTGACGCCCCAGGACATCCCGGACGCCGACCGGGAGATGGTGTTCTCGCGGTCGCTGCCGTACGCGGTGGTGCTGGGGGAGACCGAGCGGTGGCTGGCGGCGTTCGCGGGCACGCGGACGGGGCTGTACTGGTTCGGCGAGGCGGATCAGGGCGATGACCTGGGACGGTTCGCCCGGCGGTTCCCCGCGTTCCTCGGCGCGGTGGACGGCGTGCTCGCGCAGGCGGGACACCTCCGGTCTCTGCGCGGCTGAGAGCCGCCGAACATCACCCGAAAGTGATCTTGCCTTCCGTCGAACACGCGTTCGACAATGGAGCCATCCCCGGAACCGCCGCCCAGGGGTGGGGGCGGGGTTCCGAAGGATCTGACCGAAGCCAACCCGGCGTCCGCACGCGTCGGCTCCACCGGGTGGGTGGCCAGGTGAGACGGGCAGTGGTTCGGACCGGTCGCGGGGTGGTCGCGGCCCCGGTCCGGGCGGCGCCGCGCAGGTCGGCCGGTCCTCACCCGGTCGGTTCGCGCAGGGCGGAACGGGGTGTCGCAGCACGCGGGCGGCCTTGGAGCCCGGTGGTGGTGTGAACCCGTAGGCTGCGGTTCATGGCGCTACCCGAACTCCACAGGTGCACGCTTCCCAACGGTCTGCGGGTGGTGCTCGCACCCGACCGCAGCGCCCCGGTCGTCGGGGTGAGCGTGCACTACGACGTCGGCTTCCGCTCCGAGCCCGAGGGGCGGACGGGGTTCGCGCACCTCTTCGAGCACCTCATGTTCCAGGGCAGCGAGAGCCTGGAGAAGCTGGCCCACTTCCGGCACGTGCAGTCCTCGGGCGGCACGTTCAACGGGTCCACGCACCCCGACTACACCGACTACTACCAGGTGCTGCCGTCGGCGGCCCTGGAGCGGGCACTGTTCCTCGAAGCCGACCGCATGCGGGCGCCGAAGCTCACCGAGGAGAACCTGCGCAACCAGATCGACGTCGTGAAGGAGGAGATTCGACTCAACGTGCTGAACCGGCCGTACGGGGGGTTCCCGTGGATCCTCCTGCCGCCGGTGCTGTTCCAGACCTTCCCGAACGCGCACAACGGCTACGGCGACTTCACCGACCTGGAGAACGCCACCGTGGACGACTGCGCCGCGTTCTTCGACACCTACTACGCGCCGGGCAACGCCGTGCTGACGGTGGCGGGCGACTTCGACCCCGAAGAGGCGACGGCGCTCGTCGAGAAGCACTTCGGCGACGTGCCCGCCCGTCCGGTGCCGGTCCGGCCGTCGTTCGCCGAGGCCGCGCCGAAGGGCGAGGTCCGCGCCGAGCACACCGACAAGCACGCGCCGATGCCGGCCATCGCGCTGGGCTACCGCATCCCGGACCCGGTGGCCGAGGTCGAGGCCTACCTCACCTACCTGGTGCTGGCGGGTGTGCTGACCGACGGCGACGGGTCGCGGCTCCAGCAGCGGCTCGTGCACCGCGACGCGATCGTGGTCGACGTCGGCGCCGGGTGCGGTCTGTTCGGGCCGTTGGAGGCGCGCGACCCGGACACGTTCAGCATCACCGCGATCCACCCGCCGGAGGTGGCCTCCCAGCAGGTCATCGCCGCGGTGGACGAGGAGCTGCAGCGGCTGGCCGAGGAAGGGCCGACCGAGCAGGAGCTGGCGAAGGTCACCGCCCGCTGGGTGTCGACCATGCACCGCGAGCACGACCGGCTGACCAGCCGCACGCTGGGCCTCGGCTCCGCCGAGCTGCTGTTCGGCCGCGCGGAACTGCTGTACGAGCTGCCGGACAAGCTGGCCGGCATCACCACCGACGCGGTCGCCGCGGCGGCCAAGGCGCTGCGGCCCGACTCGCGCGCCGTCCTGATCCTCAACCCTGCCGACGGAGGTACCGAGTGAGCGCCCCGACCAAGCACCGCAGCGCCGAGGAGATCGGCCGTACGGCGCTCGGGCCTCGCCCCTTCCCGGAGCTGGGCGAGCAGCGGGCGACGGCCGACCTGGACAGCGTCGACACGACGTTGGCCAACGGCCTGCGGGTGATCGCCGTGCGGCGGTCGTCCGTGCCGCTGGTCGAGGTGCGGCTGCGCATCCCGTTCGGCGATCCGGCGTCCACCAGCGTCGGCTCGACCCACGCGGCGCGCGCCGAGGTGCTGGCGAACACGGTGCTCACCGGCACCGCGACGCGCAGCCGGGTGGACGTGGACACCGAGCTCGCGCTCGTCGGCGGCGAGCTGGACGCCGTGGTCGACCCGGAGCGGCTCGCCTTCTCCGGCAACGCCCTGGTGTCCGGGTTCGGCACCGTGCTGGACGTGCTGCGGGACGTGCTCACCGGCGCGACCTACCCGGCCGAGGAGGTCTCGCGGGAACGCGCTCGGCTCGTGGAGCGCATCCGGTTGGCGCGGTCGCAGCCGAACGTGATCGCGCGGGAGGCGTTGCAGCGCCACCTGTACGGCGACCACCCGTTCGCCAAGGAGATGCCCGAGGCGGACGAGGTCGCGGCGGTCACCCGGGACGACGTGCTCGCGCTGCACGCGTCGGCCGTGCTGCCGCGCGGGTCGGTGCTGGTCGTCGTGGGCGACGTCGAGCCGGACGCGGCGGTGCGCGCTGTCGAGGGCGCGCTGGGGGAGTGGACCGGTGACGGCGCGGCCGTGACGCTGTCGCCGCTGCCGGTGGTGAGCGGCGGCGACGTGCTGCTGGTGCACCGGCCCGGCGCGGTGCAGTCGCAGATCCGGCTCGCCGGGCGCGGCCTGGTGCGGACCGACGAGCGGTACCCGGCGTTGCAGCTGGCGAACCTCGTGTTCGGCGGGTTCTTCTCGTCGCGGTTGGTGGAGAACATCCGCGAGGACAAGGGCTACACGTACAGCGCGCGGTCGCACCCGGAGTTCACGCCGGGCGGGGCGACGTTGCTGGTGGACGCCGACACGGCGAGCGAGGTCACCGCGGCGGCGCTGCTGGAGACCCGGTACGAGCTGGCCAGGCTCGCCCTGGTGCCGCCATCGGAGTCCGAAGTGGACACCGCCCGCCGGTACGCGGTCGGGTCGCTGCTGACGGCGACGTCGTCGCAGGGCGGGCTGGCGTCGTTCCTGGTGAACCTCGCCGGCCTCGGGCTGGGCATCGAGTGGTTCACCGGGCACCCGGACCGGCTGGCGGCCGTCACCGTCGAGCAGGTCGCCGAGGCGGCGCTGGAGTTCTTCGCGCCGAGCGCGTTCACCGGCGTGCTGGTGGGCGACGCGGAGCTGCTGGCACCGCAGCTGCGGGCGTTGGGCGGCGTGACCCTGCCGTGAGCTTCGAGCTGGTGGACCTGCCGGCCCTGTCGCGGTTCACGGTGGACCGGCGGGAGTCGTTGCGCGGCGACGCGGAGCGGATCGCGCAGCTCTGGCCGAAGGCGCGCGTCGTCACCGTGGACGCGCACGGCCGGACGTTGGTGGCCGACCAGGCATCCCGCCTGGTCGACCGCCCCGCCACCGACTTCGGCGACGGCCCGCCCGACACCGCCGTGCTGCTCGGCGAGCAGGACGGCGTGGCGTACTGGGCGGTCCCGCTGACCGAGGACGAGACGGACGTCGCGGTGCCCGGAGGGCGGGCGTGGTTCCGGCCGGAGCTGACGGACGAGCCCCAGTGGCTCGACCTGCGGGCGTGCGGCGCGATGCTCGACGACACCGGCGCGGGCCTGTTCACGTCGGCCGTGGCGCTGTTCCACTGGCACCGGTCGGCGAGGTTCTGCGCGGCGTGCGGCGGGACGACGGAGTCGATCAAGTCCGGCTGGGCGCGGGTCTGCGAGCAGTGCGGGCGGGAGGAGTACCCGCGCACCGACGCGGCGGTGATCTGCCTCGTCCACGACGGCGCGGACCAGGTGCTGCTGGCCCGCGGCGAGGGGTGGCCCGAGGGCCGCTACTCCGTCCTGGCCGGGTTCGTCGAGGCCGGCGAGTCGTTGGAAGCGTGCGTGGCGCGGGAGATCGAGGAGGAGGTGGGGGTCGAGGTCAGCGGCATCCGCTACCTGGGCAGCCAGCCCTGGCCGTTCCCGCGGTCGTTGATGGTCGGCTTCGAGGCGGTCGGCGACCCGACCGTCCCGCTGCGGTTGGCCGAGGGCGAGATCGCGCAGGCCAGGTGGGTCAGCCGGTCCGACGTGCGGCGAGCGCTCGCCGAGCCGGGCAGCGTGCCGGACCTGCTGCTCGCGCCGGGCGCGTCCATCGCGTACCGGATGATCCAGTCCTGGGCGGCCGTCGACTGACGTCGCGGCACCGTCGAACGACCGGGCCGGCTCGCGGACGCGCACGTCGAATGGGGTACTCAGGGGTGCGTGAACGGCTAACGTCCCTGTCCGACGGGCCGACGTGGCACGCCGTCCAACTCGCCCGATGGGGGTCGCCGTGCACCGCAAGCTGACCGTGCGGGACCTGCGTGCGGGCAACCGGGCGCGGGTCCTGCGCGCGCTGTACTTCGACCGGCCGCTGAGCCGTCAGGAACTCGCCGGCATCACTGGGTTGAGCCAGGCGTCCGTCAGCACCGTGGTCGCCGAGCTGATCAACGACGGGATCGTCGTCGAAGCCGGCCAGGTCGACTCGGACGGCGGCCGGCCGCGCGTGCTGCTGCGCGTCAACCCGGCGCACGCGGCCGTGGTCGGCGTGGACGTCGGCGAGACGCACGTGCTGGTCGAGGTGTTCGACCTGACGTTGCGCCGCCTCGCCGAGGCGACGCTCCCGATGGAGCCGGACGTCCACTCGGCCGACGACGTGGCGCGGCGCGTGCTCGACGGGCTCGACCGGTGCCTCGCCGACAGCGGCGCGGGCGACGTGCTCGGCGTCGGCATCGGCGTGCCCGGCCAGGTCGAGCAGGGCCTCGTGTACGCGCAGACCGTCGGCTGGCACGGCGTGCCGCTCGAACGGATGCTTCGAGCGGGCACCGACCTGCCGCTGTTCCTCGACAACGGCGCGAACACGTTGGGGCAGGCGGAAGTCTGGTTCGGCGCGGGCCGCGGCACGGGCGACGCGGTGGTCGCGCTGATCGGCTCGGGTGTCGGCGCGAGCGTCATCGCGGACGGCGTGCTGTACCGGGGTTCGTCGGGCGGCGCGGGCGAGTGGGGCCACACCACCGTGGCGCTGGACGGCAGGCCGTGCCGGTGCGGCGCGCTCGGGTGCCTGGAGGCGTACATCGGCGCGACGGGCGTCGTCAGCCGGTACCGGGCGGTGGAGGCGGCGGTTCCCGTCGAGCAGGAGGCGGCGTTGGCGGCGCTGGCCGCGGACGACTCTCCGGCGGCGCGGGACGTGCTCGCCGAGACGGCCCGCTACACCGGCGTCGGCATCGGCAACCTGATCAACCTGTTCAACCCGTCTTGGGTGATCGTCGGCGGGTGGGCCGGGCTGCTCCTCGGGCCGCGCATCCTGGACGACGTGCGCGCCGAAGCCGCCCGGCACGCGCTGCGCCGTCCGTTCGAGCAGGCGACGATCACGCTGTGCGAGCTGGGCCCCGAGTCGGTGGCCCTGGGCGCGGCCACGTTGCCGGTCGCCGAGTTCCTCGCCGCCGGCGGTGTCCGCCGCCGCACGGCCGGCCTGGTCCACCCGGGCAAGGCCTGACTCCACGCGCGGCCACCGGACCGGAGCCACGACCTCGGCCGGCCTGACCGGCGCCGCCTGCCTGTCGCCCGGCAGCACGTGCCCGTCGCCGCCGGCGCTGCGGTGGCCTGCCGTCCGCAGCCCGTGCCGGTCGTTGCCGGCGCTGCGCCTGCCTGTCGCCTCGCGGCACGTGCTGGTCGCTGCCGTCGCTGCGACGGCCCGCCGCCTCGCAGCACGTGCCCGTCGCCGCCGGCGCTGCGCCTGCCCGTCGCGCCGAGGTTCGCCGTCTAGCGCGTGTTTCAGATGTGGCGTAGCCAAATGTTGATGGCGGCGACGTGGACG
>NZ_JBHTLK010000310.1:0-6655 GCF_042678885.1 Saccharothrix hoggarensis | reverse complement strand
CGGCGCGGCGGCGCCGTGGAGCTGCCGGTGACGTGGCAGGCGCCGCCCGCGCCTGCCGCGCCGGGCGTGGTGGTGGTCGACGGCACGGCGCGGGTGGTCGACGGCTCCACCGTCCCCGCGACCGCGCGGGTGCAGGTGACCCAACCGATCGAGGCCAACGCGGCGGTCGAGGACGGCGTGGTGGCGTCGGCGACGTTCACCGAGAACGGGTACTCCCCGAACCGCCTGCGCAACGGCGTCACGAACGACAAGGCGTGGTCGAACTGGAGGTCGGGCACGAAGAACCCGTCGGACACGATCACCTACCAGCTGCCGCGCGCCCGTGACGTCGACCGCGTCGTCGTGCACTTCTACCGCGACGGGACGACCGCGAGCTACGCGAAGTCCCTGCGGGTGCAGGTGCGCGACGCCGACGGGACGTGGGTGGACGCGAGCGGGGAGGTGCCGGTCGTGGGCGACGGCGCGCCCGCGCCCGTGGTGGAGGTGCCGGTGCGCGCGACGGCCGACGCGGTCCGGGTGGTGCTCACGGCACGTCCGTCGACGTACCTGACGATGAGCGAGATCGAGGTGTTCGCCAAGGAGCCCGGCACGTCGTCCGACGCGTCGGCGGCGCAGCTCGCCGTGGACGGCCGACCGCTCCCGGACTTCGACCCGAGCACCGAGGAGTACCGGGTCGACGCCAGGCGGGGCGAGGTGACCGCCGTCGCCGCCGACCCGTACGCGGCGGTGGCGGTCACCCAGGCCGACCACGCCGAAGGCGTCGCGACGGTCACCGTGACCAGCGAGGACGGCACCCGGCACCGGACCTACACGGTTCGGTTCCAGCGCTGACGACGTGGGTGGTGCGGCCTGAACCCCCAGTCCGCACCACCCACCTCACGGGCGACGGCGTGGTCCGGGCCGGGCGTAGTGCCGGTGCAGCGCGCCGACGTGACCGGCCCAGAAGAGCTGGCGGTCACCGGCGTTGGAGGGCACCGGCAGGCCTTTGGCCCTCGCCAAGGCGTAGAAGCCGGAACCGGCGTCGTTCGCGTCGATGTACTGGACCAGCGCGCTGATGAGCAGGCCGCCGGTCTCGGCGAAGGAGTCGTCGGCGATCTGCCCCAGCAGGTGGCCGAGCGCGGCCCGCTCGGACCCCTGCTCGAAGTCGAAGCCCCTGACGTCGGTGCGGCGGGCGAGCACGGCGTTCAGCTCGGTGTACGTGGTCGTGCGCCGCAGGGCCGCCTGTTCGACCAGGAACCTCTTGCCCTCCTCGACCAACCTGTCCCACTCGTCGTCGGAACGCCCGTGCGGCACGGCGTCCTCCTCTCCGGTGGCGTTGGCGTCCGCTACGACTCGTTCGGCTTGTAGCAGTCCTTGAACCCGTCCGGCTTGGGCTGGTTGCCCGCGAGCGCGGCCACGACGTCCTGCTGCTTCAGGTTCTCCGGGTAGCCGGGCCAGTCCGGCTCCTGCCCGTTGACGTGCAGCTCGTCCAGCCAGTACCCGGCCTGGCCGGACACCTTCTCGAACTCCAGGTCGCAGCCCTTGACCCGCACCGTCACCTCGATCACCTTCTGCGACGACTTGACGGTCCGCTTGCCGACCTTCTTGCCCTTCTTCTCGGACTCGCTGCGCGGCTCGCCGATGTTGCCGAAGCCCGCGGCCCTGAGCTCCTCGACGAACTTGTCCTCGTTGCTCGCGCACCCCACCAGCGACGCGGCGAGGCCGAGGGCCAACAGCACGGACGTGACCTTCGTGTTCATGGCGCACAGCAAACAGGCGGGAGTGATTTCGCCGCTCACCGGCCGGCCAACCGTTACCGCGCTGTTACGTTCCGCGCGCACGCCACCGCACGGGCACCACGACTGCCCGCACGTCTGCCCTTTCCGCCCTGCACCGCGGGACGGCCGGCCACTAGGTCTGGTAACCACCGGCGCGCCCCGAGGAGCGACATGCACGCACACGAGGAACAGCGCAACGACCACCCCGCCGCCGCCAAGGTTCCTCGCGGCGACGCCGAAGCGGCATCGCGCGCGCACCCGGACCTGTCGGCGGCACTGCGACCCGACTCGGTGATCGCCCTCCAGCGGATGATCGGCAACGCCGCGCTCACCCGCCTCCTCGCCGGCGACGTCGCCGTCCAGCGCTCGCCCGTCCACGGCGTGCTGCGCAGTCCGGGACGTCCGCTGGACGGGGCGGTGCGCGCGGACATGGAGGCACGGCTCGGCGCGGACTTCTCCGACGTGCGCGTGCACACCGACCGCACGGCGCACGAGTCGGCCGAGGCGGTCGGCGCGGAGGCGTACACCTCCAGCTCGCACATCGCCTTCCGGCAGGGCCGGTACGACACGACGTCCCACTCCGGCCGCGAGAGGCTCGCCCACGAGTTGACCCACGTGGTGCAGCAGCGCCGCGGCCCGGTCGCCGGGACGACCACCGACGACGGGCTCACCGTCAGCGACCCGTCGGACCGGTTCGAGCGCGAGGCGGAACGGGTGGCGGCGCGGGCGATGGCCGGTGGCACCCCCGCGCTCGCGGAACAACCGGCGCC
This sequence comes from Saccharothrix hoggarensis, assembly GCF_042678885.1. Classification (GTDB taxonomy): domain Bacteria; phylum Actinomycetota; class Actinomycetes; order Mycobacteriales; family Pseudonocardiaceae; genus Actinosynnema; species Actinosynnema hoggarensis. The sequence goes on along the minus strand of NZ_JBHTLK010000310.1, from coordinate 4,128 downwards.
CACGTCCGCCACCGACGGTGGCACGGTCGTCGCCCGCATGATCAGCACGGCCGACTTCCTGGCCCGCACCAAGGCCACCTGGTCGCGCGGCAACAAGGTCGTGCCGATCGACCGGGCGCTCGCCGCCTACCACGCGGTGCCGCAGAACGACTTCACGGCCAGGCGGACGGCACTCAAGAACCTCGTCCGCGCCTGCGAGAGCTACCTCAACACGTCGAAGTCGCAGACGTTCGGGCCGCAGGTCGGCGACGTGAACCGGGAGGCCCACGACGAGCTGAAAGCCGTCACCGTGCCCGCACTGGTGCAGGAGACCAAGCAACGAGCCGCCGGCCACCAGGTGATCTACCAGGCCCTGATCGACGCCGAGGGGCAGACCGACCGGGTGGACCGGCTGCGCGCACTCCTGCGGGCCCAGGAGCTCCTCCTGGCCGAGATCGGCAACGGGAACGCGGCCACCGAGGACGACCTCGTCTTCGTCTCCTCCAAGCTGATGGAGTGGCAGAGCCACGTCGCCGGCAGCCTCACCGCGGAGGAGCAGCGGCTCGTCGTCGAGGACGACCTGGGGTTGTTGGCCCGGATGCGCGTCGACCAGGCCGTGCCGCAGATCACCCGGGACGTCCTCACCGACCTGCTGGCCCACCGGGACCTGGTGGACTTCCGCGTCGGCACGCCGGGCACCACGCTGGCCGGCCCGGACAGCCCCGGGAAGTACACGCTGAAGAACATGAGCAACCCGCCGCTCGGCACGACGGAACGGCTCGGCGCCCTCACCCACGAGCTGACCCACGTGGACGCCGGTGAGGCGTACGCCAACACCGAGATCCTGCTGCTGTTCCAGCGCGGGGCGACGGACGACCAGGTCGCGCAGCTGGCCGTCGGGCGCAAGAACGAGATCGAACTCCTGCGGACGCGCCTGCACCAGTTCGCCGGGCTCGACAACAGCCAGAGGCGGCTCTTCGAGGGGAAGCTGGACTACACCCTCAGCAAGACCAGGCTGATGTCGTACGCGTTGAGCTTCAAGGAGAAGGAGAAGATCGACCAGGCCACGTTCGACCGGATCGTCCACCTGGACACCCTGACGAAGCCGAACAGCGGCCTGCTGGTGGAGTACGACACGGTGATCAACCAGCTCTTGATCTACCTGCACCGGTGGGGCGTGGACCCCGCCGAACCGCTCTACGTCGAGACCCGTCGCATCGCGGGGCAGCAGCGCGGCGAGCGGCAGGCCGGTCACGCGGCGCAGGCGCAGGCCGCCGCACCGGCGGCGACGACCCAGCCCCAGTCCCAGACCTGATCGGACGCGGAACGGCCGGGAACGCGGAGTAGATGCGGAGAAGCCCCGCCGGTGACGGGCGGACCGCCCCCGAAGCGACGAGGGCGGTCCGCCGGCCCGTCAGAACGACGCGACGTCGAGCAGCGGCTCGTGCGTGGCGTCCGGGTCGGTGCCCGTGTTCCACGTGCCGGTGGCGGCCGCCTGGAGCGCGGACTTCACCGTGCCGGGCGTCGCGGTCGGGTGGGTGGCCCGGTACAGGGCCGCGCCGCCGGCGACGTGCGGGCTGGCCATCGACGTGCCCGAGATCGTGTTGTAGCCACCGCCCTTCCACGTGGACAGCACGCAGACACCGGGCGCGATCAGGTCGACGTCGGCGCCGTGGTTGGAGAAGTCCGCGAACGTGTCGTCCACGTCCGCGCGGCACGTGGCCGCGGCGCCGCCACCGGGTTGGCCGTTGAAGTCGGCCAGCGCGCTGACCGTGATCACCTCGTCGTACGCGGCCGGGACGAAGGTCGCCGAGTCCGCCGCGCTGTTGCCGGCGGCCACGACGTAGGTGACGCCGGCCGCCACCGAGCGGCAGATCGCCTCGTGCATCGCGTCCCGGTTGGTGCCGCACGCGCTGTCGCTGCCGGACCCGCCGAGGCTCATGTTCGCGACCTCGATCTCGTCCGCGTGCGCGGTGACGTAGTCGATGCCGCAGATGATGTCGGAGAAGCTGCCGCTGCCCTGGTTGTTGAGCACCCGCACCGGCCAGATGCGGGCGCCCGGCGCGACGCCGACGACGCCGTCGCCGTTGTCCAGCGCGCCGATCGTGCCGGCGACGTGCGTGCCGTGCCCGTTGCCGTCGTCGGCGCTGCGCCCGGAGGAGCAGTTCTTCGCGCCGGCGGTGTGCACGTTGAGGTCGGGGTGGTCGAGGTCGACCCCGGTGTCGATCACCGCGACGTCGACGGCGACCCGCTGGTCGGCGCCGTCGATGCGGGCGGTGGCGCTGAGCTCGGCGTCCACGCGGTCGACGCCGGTGGGCGTGGTCTGCGCGGTGGCGGTCGCGACGCCGTCGGGCTGGACGAGCGCGACGCGCGGGTCACGGGCGAGGCGGGCCGCCGCGGTGGCGGTCATCCGGCCGGAGTACCCGCGCAGGGCGCTGGAGTAGACGTGGTCCACGGTCGTGCCGTGGTCGGCCGAGACGGAGGACACGGACGAGGCGGCGACCCCGTCGGCGAGCAGGACGATGTACCCGCTGGTCCGGGTCTCGGCGGACGCGGGCGTGGCGGGCAGGACGGCGGCGAGCAGGACGGCCGCGAACAGTGACGTGCCGAGTGGGCGTCGCATGGCGCTCCTGGTGGGACGGGTGCAGGGGCCACGATGTTCTCACCCCATCGTGGGTGATTTGCTGCACCGTTCGGGCGACGTGGGGAGCCCGGCGGGCACCGCGCCGCGCCTCCGGAGGACATGCGGAAAAATTCTTCGCGGCCCGTGTCGATCCGCGGCACCCGCCGTTCGACCCAGGGGTGAGAGGGTCCGAGAGGGGCCCGGAGGACGCAGGAGACCGAACCATGAAGTACATGCTGATCATGCGCGCGACCGACGAGGCCTTCGCCGCGATGGGGAACGTCGACTTCGACGAGATGCTGGAGACCGTCGGCAGGTTCAACGACGAGCTGGTCCGGGCCGGCGTGCTGGTCGCCGCGGAAGGCCTCGCCGACGCCTCCGAGGGCGTGGTCGTCGACTACTCCGCCGAGCCGCCCGTGATCACCGACGGCCCCTACGGCGAGACGAAGGAGCTGTTCGGCGGGTTCTACATCCTCAACGTGACGTCGAAGGAGGAGGCGGTCGAGTGGGCGAAGCGGATGCCGATGGGCGGTCCCGGCTTCAAGACCGAGATCCGCCGCGTCAGCACGATCGACGAGTTCCCGCAGGACAACGAGTGGGTCCAGAAGGAGAAGGCGTGGCGCGAGGCCACCGGTCAGCTCTGAGCGGGACGGGCGTGACCGATCCGACGGGACGCGGGGCCGTCGCCGCCGTGTGGCGGATCGAGTCGGCGCGGATCGTCGGCGCGCTCGCGCGGTACACCGGCGACTTCGCGCTGGCCGAGGACGTCGCCCAGGAGGCGGTGGCCGAGGCGCTGGTGACGTGGCCGCGCGACGGCGTGCCCCACAACCCCGCGGGGTGGTTGCTCACGGTCGGCCGGCGGCGCGCGATCGACGCGTTCCGCCGGCGGTCCGCCGCGGACGAGAGGTACGCCGCCCTGGCCCACGACCTGGGCGAGGGCGGCGCCTTCTCGGGCGCCGCCCCCGCCGAGCACGCCGACGACGTGCTGTGGGACCCGGACCAGATCGACGACGACGTGCTCGCGCTGATGTTCATCTCCTGCCACCCCGTGCTGTCGCGCGAGGCGCGGGTGGCGCTCACGCTGCGCGTCGTCGGCGGTCTGACGAGCGACGAGATCGCCAGGGCGTTCCTCATCCCGACCGCCACCGTGCAGGCCCGCATCACCCGCGCCAAGAAGACCCTGGGCGCGGCGGGGGTGCCGTTCGAGGTGCCGCCGGCCGAGGAGCGGAAGAAGCGGCTCGGCTCCGTCCTCAACGTGCTCTACGTGATCTTCACCGAGGGGTCGACGGCCAGCTCCGGTGACGCCCTCATCCGGCTCGACCTGGCGAGCGAGGCCCAACGCCTCGCCCGCGTGCTGGTGCGGCTGGTGCCCGACGAGCCCGAGGCACACGGCCTGCTGGCGCTGCTGGAGCTGACCGCCGCGCGCTTCCCCGCCCGCACCGGCCCGGACGGCGAGCCCGTGCTGCTGGAGCACCAGGACCGCCGCCGCTGGGACCACGGCGCCATCCGCCGGGGACGCGCCGCCC
>NZ_JBHTLK010000309.1:0-6662 GCF_042678885.1 Saccharothrix hoggarensis | reverse complement strand
GAGGACGTCGCGGCGGTCACGCGCCACGGCCGTGAGCGCGGGATCGCCGTGGTGGCGCGCGGGGCCGGGCACTCGGTGGACGGCCAACCGCTCAGCCCCGGCGGGATCGTGGTCGTCACGGACACCCTGGCCGACGTGCGGCGGACCGGGCCGGACCGGGTCAGCGCGGGCGCGGGCGCGCGATGGAGCGCGGTCGTCGCGGCGACCCTGCCGGACGGCCTCGCGCCGCCGGTGCTGCCCGACTACCTCGAGCTGTCCGTGGGGGGCGTGCTCGCGGCGGGCGGGGTCGGGGGCGCCTGCCACCGGCACGGCTTCGTCGCCGACAACGTGCACGACCTCGACGTCGTCACGCCGGACGGCGCGCTGGTCACCTGCTCCCCCACCGAGCGGCCCGGGCTGTTCGACGCCGTGCGGGGCGGCCAGGGGCGGCACGGCGTGATCACCAGGGCCACGCTCGCCCTCACCGCCGCGCCCGCCCTGGTGCGCCGACACGAGCTGTCCTACCGCGACCTCGGCGTGTTCCTGGCCGACCAGGCGCTGGTGGCGGCCTCGCAGCGGTTCGCGCACGTCGAGGGGCACGCGCGGCACGTCGCCGGCGCCGGGTGGTGGTTCGGGCTGCACGCCGTGGCGGACGTCGACGCGGACGCCTCGCTCCCCGAGGGCCTCCGGCCGGACTCCGCGCACGTGGAAACGGGGCCGTACCTGGACTTCCTCCACCGCGCCGCCCCCGTGGAAGCCCACCTCCGCGCCACGGGGTCGTGGCAGCGCGACCCCCACCCGCGCATCACGCTGCTCGTGCCCGGACGGCACGCCGCGTCGCTGGTCGGCCTCGCGCTGGACGACCTGCCGCCCGAGGACGTCGCCGGCGGCCGGGTGCTGGTCTACCCCATCCCGACGGACCACCTCGCCGCGCCGAACGTCCCCCGGGCCGACGACGCGCTCACCGTCGTCCTCGCCATCCCGCGCACCGCGCCGGCGGGCGACCCGGACGCGCTGGACCGCATGCGGCGGGCCAACAAGTCACTCACCGCCCTGGTCGAAGAGGCCGGCGGCGCGCGCTACCCGGCGGCATGACGACACCACCGCCGAAGAACCCACCGAGAACACCCGAGGAAAGGCCGTTGCGATGACCATCGACCAGGCAACCCCGACGACTGCCGACGCCGACCGGGGCGCGGTCGCGGGCCTCACCGCCCGCATCGTCGCCGCGTGGGCCGACCACGACGCCGACGCGTTCGCGGACGTCTTCACCGAGGACGGCACGATGATCCTGTCCGGCGTCTACCAGGCGGGCCGCGCCGACATCCGCGCGTTCATGGCCGCCGCGTTCGCCGGCCCGTACCGCGGCACCCGCGTCACCGGCACGCCGTTCTCGCTGCGCTTCCTGCGCGACGACGTGGCCGTGCTGCTGACCGCGGGCGGCGTGCTGGCGCCGGGCGAGACCGAGGTTGCCCAAGACCGCGCGATCCGCGCCACCTGGCTCGCCGTGAAGCAGAACGGGGAATGGCGACTGGCCGCGTACCAGAACACCCCCGCGTCGCCCGCATAGCGCTCTCGGGGTGAGGAATTCCTTTCCCGAAGATGAGAAATTCACACCGACCAGGTTTGCCCATCACTTCGAATCGCGACCGGATCATCACATAATGTAGCGGTGGTGTGGTTCGCCCGAACGGCCCTGCCGCACCGGAAGGCGATTCGAACATCGAGGGAGTTAGGGTGTGAGCGGCGTGCGCGCAAATGAACCATCGGAACACGTCGGGGACCGGCAGGTCGATCCCCGGCGCTGGTGGATACTCGTCCTGCTCTGCGGTATGCAGTTCATGATCCTCCTGGACATGACGATCGTGAACGTGGCACTGCCGCACATCCAGGAGTCGCTCGGCTTCACCGAAGCCGGCCTGACCTGGGTGGTGAACGGATATGTGTTGATGTCGGGCGGCCTGCTGCTGCTCGGCGGCCGCTCGGCCGACATCTTCGGCCGGCGCAAGCTGCTGATGATCGGCGTCGGCCTGTTCGCCGTGTCGTCGGTCCTGGCCGGCGCGGCGACGTCCACCGGCATGATGGTCGCCGGCCGCATCGGGCAGGGCATCGCCGAGGCGATCGCCGCGCCGGCGTCCCTCGGCCTGATCGCCCTGCTGTTCACCGACCCCGGTGAGCGCACGAAGGCGCTGGGCGCGTGGGGCGGCATCACCGCGCTGGCGGGCACGCTGGGCTACGTCATCTCCGGCCTGCTGACCGACATGGCGTCGTGGCGGTGGATCTTCTACATCAACATCCCCATCGCGCTGCTGGTGCTGGTGCTGATCCCGCGGATGGTGACCGAGAGCAAGATGGTGCGCGAGAAGGGCGCCGGGCTCGACGTCGCGGGCGCGATCACGTCCACCACCGGCCTGTTCGCCATCGTCTACGGCCTGCTCCAGGCGGTGGACCACCCGTGGGGCTCCGCGGCCGTCGTGCTGCCGCTCGGGCTCGGCGTCGCGCTGATCCTGGCGATGCTCATCATCGAGCGGCGGGCGAAGGACCCGTTGATCCCGCTGCGGTTCTTCGCGAACCGGACGCGGTCGGTCATCAACACCGCGTCCCTGTTCTACATGGCGGCGTTCATCTCCTACACGTTCATGCTGACGTTGTTCATGCAGCAGGTACTGGAGTACTCGCCGTTGCGGACCGGCCTGTCGTGGCTGCCACTGGGCCTGGGCATCGGCGTGGGCATCGGCCTCGGCACCGCGTTCATCCCCAAGGTCGGCGTCAAGGCCGTCGCCGCGGTGGGCTTCGCGGGCGCCGGTGTCGGCCTGTTCCTGACCAGCATGATCGGCGTCGAGACGACGTACCTCGGCGGCATCCTGCCCGGCATGATCGTGTTCGGCGTCTTCGCGGGCGCGTCCATGCCCGCGGGCACCAACGCCGCGCTGCACGGCGTGACCGAGCAGGACTCCGGCCTGGCGTCGGGTGTGCAGACCACCGCGCTCCAGGTCGGCAGCGCGCTCGGCCTGGCGGTGCTCGTGACGCTCGCGCTGCGCGACGCCATGGGCGAGATCCAGCAGGGCGTGGACGTGGACGTCGCGATGACGGCCGGCTACGGCCTGGCGCTGCGCGTCGGCGCGGTGCTGATGGTGGTCGGCGCGGTCCTGATCGCGGCGCTGCTCGAGCGCGTGGACACCAAGTTGCGCGACCCGGTGGCCGAGATGGTCCAGCACACCGCCTGACCGGCGGCGGGCACCGACTCGCACGGAACGCGGAACGCCGTCGCACCCCCAGGGTGCGACGGCGTTCCGCTGTGTCAGGGCAGGCCACCCCCTATCGACCACGAACGCCCCGGCGTCAGGACCCTCTCCCCCGCCCCGCCCCCGCTGCGCGGCCTGGCTGCGGCCTGCGGCAGCACACTGCTGGAAGCACACCGTTGGACCGGGCTCGGCATCCGTCCACTCCCCGCGGACTCCGCCTACCGCCCGGTCGTGCTCCCGGCTCTCTCACCGGCTCCAGAGCACGGTGCCCGCCACCGGGCCGCCTCACAATCACCGGGCCGCCCTGCCGTCCGGCCCAGCCAACCCACCACCGGTCCGGCTCGCCAGTCGCCGACCCCAACCCACCACCCGTCCGGCTCGCCACTCGCCCACCCAACCCACCACCGGTCCGGCTCGCCACTCGCCCACCCAACCCACCGCCGGGCACCTCACCACCGGCGAAGCCAGGCACACCGCCCACACCCACACCCCCGCCTCCATCCCCACGCACGCACGCGGAAACGCTGCGGGCGGTGGCCCCGAGGTGGGGACCACCGCCCGCAGCGGCGTGGTGCGTGGTTCGTGATCTGTGGACCTAGCCGCAGCGGTAGAGCATGGCGTCGCCGTAGCCCGGCAGGGGCAGCATGTCCTCGGCCGGCGTGATCGGCGCGCCGCCGTAGACGGCCGGGTCGACCGGGGCGCAGTTGTCCTGGACCCACTCGACGCGCTCGCGCTGCTCCTCGCCGCCCATGCCGGCGATGCCGCCCATCCGCTTCTCGCCCGGAGCCGCGGTCAGGACGTACCGCAGCGCGCCGTCGTCGACCCACCGGCGCAGCTGGTCGACCGAAGGCGCGGCGTCCGCGCCGAGGTAGCCGCCCATGCTGACGAGCATCGCGTCGCTGTCGATGATGAACGACGACGCGGCCAGGCCGCCGCCCTCGACCGCCAACGTGATGGCGGCGCCGTCGGAGTTCCGCTCGGCGTACTCCAGCACCTTGCGGTTCTCCTCGTGCAGGACCGCTCCGGCGAACCCGCCGGCACGCGGCGGTGCGGGCTCGACGTGCTCGAAGCCCGGGATCACGGCGCCCGCCGGCAGCTCGCCACGCGTCAACGCGTTCAACGCCTCGTTGGGCGGTCCGGCGGACGGGAAGCCGCCGTTCGTCTTGTGCTCGGCGGCGGACACCACCGACCACACCGCCGGCGTGAACAGCATCGCCACCACGCCGAGCAGGAACGCCGACCGGCCCACGGTCCGGCGCTGCGCCGACGACCGGCTGCCCAGCACCAGGCCGACCACCGACACCAGGGTCGCCGCGATCACGACCCACTTGGTCCAACCCTGCCACGACGGGTCGCGGTCGATCAGGACCACCGCCCAGGCGCCGGTGAGCGCGACGGACGCCGGGAGCAGCAGCCACCCGCGGCCGCGGCCGGTGCGGTAGGTGCGCCACAGCAACGACAAGCCGGCCGCGGAGATCGCCGCGATCGGCGGCGCGAGGGCCGTCGTGTAGTACGGGTGCCAGATGCCCTCGGTGAAGCTGAACACGAGGATCGTGACGACCAGCCAGGTGCTCCACAGCAGCCACCCGGCGCGCTGGAGGCGGTTGCCGGGGACGCGGAACCACAGCCGCCGGTAACCGGCTGCGCCGACCACGGCCAGGACGAGCAGGCTGAACGGCAGCAGCCACGAGATCTGGCCGCCCACCTCCAGCACGAACATCCGCGTGACGTCCGGGTAGCCGCCGCCCATGCCGACCGCGCCGAGCTGCACGTGCAGGCCCGAGCCGCCGTACTGCTGGCCGAGGTTGAAGATCTTGCCGAAGCCGTTGTAGCCGATGATGTTGTCGAGCGCGGTGCCGTCGAGGCTCGCGCCCATGTACGGCTTGCGGCCCGGCCACACGTCCAGCAGCACCGGCCACCACAGGGACGACACGGCCAGCACGCCGCCCGCCGCCAGCAGGTGGTTCACCCGGCGGCGCACGGGACCGTCGACGCACACCAGGTACACCAGCGCCAGGCCGGGCACGATCACCCAGGCCGCCATGAGCTTCGTGGTGAAGCCGCAGCCGATGAGGAACGCGCACAGCAGCAGCCACCGCACCTGGCTCCGGGCCGCGTCGCTGTGCACCGCGCGGGTGAACGCGTAGGCCGCCGCGACCAGCAGGAGCACCAACAGGGTGTCGGTGTTGTTGCTGCGGTTCACCATGACGGTGACCGGCGTGAGCGCCAGGATCAGCGCCGCGACCAGGGCGACGCGCTCACCGGCCCACAGCCGGACCGTGCGGTGCAGCAGCACGACGGTCGCGACGCCCTCGATCACCTGCGGCAGCATGAGCGCCCAGCTGTGGAAGCCGAACACCGAGGCGAAGACCGCCTGCGGCCACAGCGCCATCGGCGGCTTGGCCGCGTTGACCACGCCGTACGGGTCGGCGGCGCCGAAGAGGAAGTTGGGCAGGCTCTCGGTCATCGACCTGATCGCGGCCGAGTAGTAGGCGTTGCCGAAGTCGCTCGCGCCGATGGCCCACGTGTAGAGGACGCCGGCGAGCGCGCAGATGCCGAGGAGGATCAGGCCCGCGCCGCGGACGTGGTCCCGGTTCTTCCCACCGGCTGCCGCCCTCGGCTCCGGTCCCGCAGGCCTCGGTACGGCCAACGGCGGGTGGTGCGTGACAGAAGCCATCGGTATTCCCTTCGCCCTTCTTGCCGCCTGGTACCGACCCGTCGACGTGACACGTCGCGAATCGGTCCTCAGGGTCGTCGGCGGAGGGGTGGTCCGACGTCTCGTTCCTTGCGCCACCACCGCGGGAAAGGCGAGAACGGCAATTCGTGAGAAGTCCACGCGGGCGGTCGTGACGCGCGCACTGTTCGGCGTCGCGCCGCCGACCCTAGGCTGGCGCCATGAAGTACATGATCTCGATCTACAGCAACCCGAAGCCGTGGGCGCACCCGACGTTCATGCACCGCGAGGGCCTGTCGGACGCGGACCGCGAAGCGCGGATGGCGCAGTTCGGCGCGCTCATGCAGGAGATCTCCGAGAGCGGCGAGCTGGTCACCGGCCAGCCGCTCGCGGACCCGGCGGAGGCGAGGACCGTCCGCGCCGTGAACGGCGAACTGACCACAGTGGACGGTCCGTTCCACACCACCGAGGAGCAGCTGGTCGGCTACTTCGTGGTCGAGTGCGAGAGCATCGACCGGGCCGTCGAGATCGCCTCACGGTTCCCGGACGCCCACGACGGCGCCACCGAGGTCCGCGCCTTCATGGAGTGACCCCACCCCAGCGCCCCCGTCCACCCCTTCACCCCACCCGGACCCAGCCCTCTCACTCGCCCGGACCCCAGCCCCTTCACTCCCCCGGGCCACCCTCAGTTCCCCCACCGGGACCACCACGCGAGGTCGCGTCGGTCGTTCGAGACTCCTTTCCCGCCGATCACGCTCTTCGAT
>NZ_JBHTLK010000308.1:0-6692 GCF_042678885.1 Saccharothrix hoggarensis | reverse complement strand
CCGGTCACGTCGCCGCCGCGCCCGCGCGGCCAGCTCCACGTGCCCGGCGAGGCCGAGCGCCGCCAGCCGGATGCCGGCCAGCAGCCAGTCGCCCTCCTTGCGGGACCAGCTGATGGCGTCCGCGATCCGCTCCACCGCCAGCTCCGGCCGGCCGCGCCACAGCGCCAGCTCCGCGCCGGTGCCGCCGGTGATCAACGCGATCTGGAGGTCGCGGTGCCAGTCCGCGCGCAGCTCGCCGATCATCCGCTCGGCCTGCTCGAACTCGCCCCGGCTGACCGCGACGTGCGTGCCCGCCGCCGCCAGCCGCGCGGACACCGTGCTGGACACGCGCAGGCCGGGCGGCTCGGCCGCGGTCGCCGCGCCGTCCCACTCCCCGATGTAGTACCTGGTCAGGACCTGGAGGATGCGCAGTTCGAGGCCGAACGAGCTCCACGTCAGGCCGGTCGCCTTGGCCCGCGCCACGCCCTCGTCGAACACCCGCGCGGCCTCGCCCAGCTCGCCGAGGTCGTAGTGGTGCACGCCGAGGAAGTACCGGGCGCGCAGCTCGGTGCTGACCGCCTCCGCCTCCATCGAGCACGCCACCGCGGCCCGCAGGTGCTCGCGCGCCCGCGACACCTCGCCCTCGGGTTCCTCCAGCAGCCCCAACGTGGTCAGCGCGTCCGCGACGGCCGCCTCCGCGCCCGCCTCCCGGCCGTCCGCGACGGCCATCCGCGCCCGCTCACGCGCCTCGGCGTACGCGCGGTCCTGCCGCAGCGCCGCCGCCGACACCGCCAGCACCCACGCCCGGGACGGGCTCGCCGGCCGGTCCCGGACCAGCCGCCACGCCTCCTCCACCGCGCGGTACATCTCGCCCTCGTTGCCTTCGAGCACCTGCAACGCCTGCGCGAAGCGCCGCCACATCTCGGCCGCGGCCTCGGGGTCGGACTCGTCCACCGCGCCGGTGCCGGTGCGGGCGAACGCGATGGCCCGCTCGGGCTGGCCGGCCGTGCCCGCGGCCGACGACGCGCGGCGCAGCAGCACCAGCTCCGTCAGGCCGGTCGGGCGGTCGTCGGCGGGCACCGCGGACCACAGCTGCAACGCCTGCTCCAGGTGCCGCAGCGACTCGGCGGGAGCGCCGGCGGCCTGCGCTTCCCGCGCCGCGTCCACCGACGCGCGCAGCGCTCGGGCCAGGTCGTGCGACTCCAGGCTGTGGTGGGCCAGCGCGGCCGCGGCGCCCCGGTCGCCCGACGACGCGAGCCGGTCGGCGTACGCGGCGTGCAGCCGGACCCGCTCGCCGGGCAGGAGGTCGTGGTAGACGGTCTCGCGGAGCAGCGCATGCCGGAACGTGTACACCTCGTCGCGCGCGACCAGCAGCACGTGGTGCTGCACGGCCTCGCGCAGCGCGCCGTCCAGCTGCACGTCGTCCATGCCGGCCACGGCGCGCAGCAGGTCGTGGCGCACGGAGCGGCCGCCGACGGACGCGACCCGCACGACGCGCTGCGCGTCCGGCGACAGGCGCTCGATGCGGGCCAGCAGCACCTCGGCGAGCGTCCACGGCACCCGGCCGTCGCCGCAGGTGGCGACCGCGATCAGCTCCTCGGCGAAGAACGGGTTGCCGTCCGAGCGCTCGGCGACCTCCAGCACCACGTCGTCGGGCAGGTCGTCGGCGAGCGCGGCGACGAACGAGCGCGCGTCGATCGCGCTGAGCGGGGTCAGGTCGAGCCGCTGCACGGCGGGCAGCCGCACCAGCTCGTTCAGGAGCGGGCGGAGCGGGTGGCTGCGGTGCAGGTCGTCGGAGCGGTAGGTGCCGACGACCAGCAGGCGCTGCGAGCGCAGCCGGGACAGCAGGAACGACAGCAGGTAGCGGGTGGAGGCGTCGGCCCAGTGCAGGTCTTCCAGGATCAGCAGCACGGGCCGCTGGTCGGCCAGGTCGCCGAGCAGCCCGTGCACGGCGTCGAACAGCTGGAGCTGGCCGACGTCCTGCTCGGGGCGGCGGCCGACCACGTGCGACGGGAGGCCGGAGAAGGCCGGGCTGCCGTCGTGGCCCGGGGGCAGCGCCAGGTCGGGCAGCAGCAGGCCGAGCGCGGGCCGGGCGGCGACGTCGAGCAGACCGGCGTCCCGCACCTGCCCCAACGCCTCGGTGAAGGGCAGGTACGGGAGGCCGGTCTCGCCGACGTCCAGGCAGCGGCCGTTGAGCACGAGCGCGTCACCCGCCGCCGCGGCCAGCTCGTCCACCAGCCGGGTCTTGCCGACACCGGCGTCGCCCGCGAGCAGCACCGCGCCGGCCTTGCCGCCGGCGGCTTCGTCGAGGGCGGCGCGCAGCCTGGTCATCTCCCGGCTACGCGCCACCAAGGGAATTCCGGAACCAAGGCGTGCCACACCAGGCATGCTGTCACACCTCAGGCGGCGTCGCGGTGGTCGTTCCCCGCCGGGGGGTCGTTCGGACCGGACCGGTGGCCCAGCCGCCGCCACCACGACCTGCCGGGGACGGCGGGCCGGCGGCTGACGCGGTGGTGGGCCGCGTCGGCGCGCAGGGCGGCCTGCCGGTAGTCGATCTCCGCCTTCAGGGACTCGGGCGTCCACTCCATGACCTGCTCCTCGTGTCGTTGTCTTCTCTGGTGACACGAAGAGTCGTCCTGAGGCCGCGAGGCGGGCATCGGTCGTTCACGTGGGTTGAGGGGGTGGTTCCCTTACCCGCCGCCGTAAGGGAGGGCAGACGGCGGGTAAGGGATGCCTCAGGGGGCCGTCGGCAGCGCGAACGCCGCCTCAGGGTGGGGTCAGCAGGCGCCGAGGTCGCGCCAGACGCCCCACTCGCCGGTCTTGCCGGGCTCCTCGCCCTGCGTCCACCACTTCGCCTGCCAGCGCTTGCCGACGTGGGAGACCTCCGTGCCCCCGGTGTAGACCTTGGTCCGGTCCCACGCGGGCGCGGCGCACACCGGCGGCTTGGTGGTCGTCGTGGTGGTGGTGGTGGTCGTGTCGTCGGTGGTGGTCGTCGTGGTCGTGGTGGTTGTGGACGTGCCGCCGCCGCGCGGGTGGTCGGAGGCGATGGCGTAGGTCTTCCCGCCGAACGTCAGCCGGAAGTTGGACGGCGAGGCGATCGGCAGCTGGTAGCTCAGCGCGACGTCCACCGACGCGCCGGGCGCGAGCGGCTGCCAGCTCGGCAACGTCAGCTCGACGTGCTGGAAGTCGCCCTTGAGCCCGCCGACGTTGCCGCCCGTGTGGCCCTTGGAGGTCACCCGCAGGCCGAACCCGGACTGGTCGGACATGCTGCCCGGCGCGCTGGTGCCGTAGTCGAACTCGACCTTCGTGCCGCCGGGCAGGGTGGTGGCGGAGTTGTTGGTCAGCTTCAGCTTCGGCGTGATCGGGTAGTTGCTGTCGCCGAGCGCGAACCCGGAGACGGTGGCGGACACGTTCAGCACCTCGGTCGGCTGGGCGCCGGCGGCCTTGCGGTTGCCGTACGGCGCCGCGCCGCGCAGCCCCTCGTTGATCTTGGTGAGCAGGGTGTCGCCGACGGTGTACTGGCCCTTGGCACTGTCGAACCGGTAGTCGCCCGCCAGCTCCCAGATCATGATGCCGCCGATGCCCTTGTCCGCCACGTACTTCGCCTTCGCGGCGATGGACTGCTCGTCCTCGGTGGACAGGAACACCTTCTTGTCCGCGTTCCAGAGCCACGGCGAGGTGAGGGTGCTGTCGTAGAACCGGTTGTAGGAGCCGGAGAGCCGGTCGGTCGGGTCGTTCGCCGGGTCGAGGCCGTGCTGCGCCAGGTAGTCCGGCGTGATCTCGTTCTCCAGGTTCTTGGCGTGCCACATGGGGTTCACGCCCGACGGGACCTCGGCGCCGCCCGCCGTGGAGTCGTGCCACAGGTTGTCGATGCCCACCGCGCCGTTGCCGCACGGGGTGGTCGAGCCGACGTTCGACCCGGTGCCGGCGGGGCACTTCGTCTGGTCGGGCAGCGCGGCCCGGCCCCACAGCCCGTTCGTGCCGCCGGTGACGCCCTGCCAGCCGCGGCTGTAGAACGGGACGCCGATGTTGATCCGGCCGGCCTGCATCGCGCCGCGGTAGTAGTGGTACGCCCAGTCGGTGTTCAGGTAGCCCATGCCCTCGTACTGGGGCGCGGTGTAGACGCCGCCGGCGGCCAGCTCGCCGTCCTTGCCGTCGTCGTAGAGCGCGGCGTTCGGGCCGACGAAGTGGTTCCACGAGCCGTGCAGGTCGTAGCTCATCACGTTCAGGTAGTCGAGGTAGCGGGTGACCTGGTAGGCCTCCTGGCCCCGCAGCAGCCAGCCCGAGGCGGGCACGGCGGCGGTGAGCAGGTAGTGCTTGCCGTCCTGCTGCGAGGCGCGGTCCAGCTTCTCCCGCAACGTCTTCATGATCTTCTCGTAGCCGGCCCACAGCGTGCCGCGGTTGGCGTTGGAGATCCAGAAGTCGTCCGGGTTGCCCGCGTGGTTGTTGGAGGTGGCGTACTCGTAGTCGATGTCGACGCCGTTGAAGCCGTACGTGCGGATGAACTGCACGGCGGAGTCGGCGAAGGCGTCCACAGTGGACTGCGGCTGCGCGCCGAGCTTGTAGAAGCCGCCGCTGGCGTTGCGCGAGCCGTCGGCGTTGAAGAAGCCGCCGGTCTCCGCCCAGCCGCCGACCGAGATCAGCGTCTTCACGTCGGGGTGCTGCTTCTTGTGCTTGTTCAGCAGGTTGAAGTGGCCCTTGTAGGGCAGGGACGGGTCGAGCTCCACGCCCGGCCAGGTCATGCCGGTGGACGGGTTGTCCGGGCCGTCGGGGCCGACCGACACGCGGTTCTGCGCGTCGAGGTGCGCGAACGCGTAGTTGAGGTGCGTGACCTTGTCCCAGGGGATGTCGGACGCCAGGTACGCGGGCGAGCCGTTGCGGCCCGTGCGCCAGCTGGTGAAGTAGCCGATGACGCGGCGCGAGTGGTCGGCGCCCAGGGACTCCCGGCCCTCGGCGTCGTAGACGGAGCAGTAGGGGACCGCGACGCCGGGGGTCTGGTAGAGGCCGTCGGGACGGCACTCCTCCCCCGCGGTGGCGCTGGACGAGGACGGGGACACGACCGCGATGAGGAGTCCGGCCACCGTGGAGAGCAACGCCACGAGGGGGAACAACCTGCCGGATCGGGATCTCTTGGGCACTACCGGGCACCTCCTGCACCAGGCGGCGGCCTCGACGCAGCACCGGAAACGTAAATAGGTCTAGACCTCACTGTCAATAGGTCCAGACCACTCAACCGATCAGGGGGACCGCGGCACCACGCCCCCGACGGGCTCGGAGTCCCGGCGCCGGACGTCCTCAGACCGCCGACGGGCGCGAGGCGGCCGTGGCCCTGGCGCGGGCCAGCCGCTCCCGCACCTGGTCCGCCTCCGGCGCGTTCAGCTCGGTGAACAACGCCAGCGCGCGCTGCCAGTGCGCCTCCGCGCCGGGCATCCCCTGCCGGTCGAACACCGTCGCCAGCCGGTCGTGCGCCATCGCCTGGTGGTACGGGCTCGCCGCCGCGGACGCGACCGTCAACGCCGTCCGCGCCGACGTCACCGCCTCGGCCTCCTCGCCCGACTCGAGCAGCACCATGGCGAGGTCCGTGTGGCACGTGGACTCACCGCACTGCTCGCCGACCTCCCGGTACATCGCGACCGCCGCCCGCAGCCACGCCTTCGCCTCGTCGTAGCGGCGCGACGCCAGGTGCAGCAACCCGAGGTTGTGGTGGGCGTTCGCCTCGGCCCACCGCGACCCGGCCGCCCGGCTCACCTCCAGCGCCTCCCGGTACGACGCCTCCGACTCGTCCACCCGGCCCAGGTACTGGAGCATGTCGGCGACCGTCGTCAACGCCCGCGCCTGCGCGTTCACGTCGCCCGACGACCGCGCCACCTCCAGGGCCTCGCGGTGCCGGGCCAGCGACTCGTCCGTCCGCTGGAACTGGGCCAGCGCGATGCCGAGGTTGAACAGCATCACGAACTTCGCCTCGGGGTCGCCCAGCGTCATGGCCGCCTCCAGCGCGGCCTCCGTCGTGCGCAGCCACGTCGTCCGGTCCGCCCGCAGCCAGAAGAACCGCGACAGCGTGTACGGCAGCTGCCACGCGTGCACCAGCCACTTCGGGTCCGCGCCCTCGGCGGTGGCCAGCTCGGCGGCGGCGACGATGTTGCCCTGCTCGGCGTCCAGCCACGCGATCGCGTCGGCCGCGCCGGACAGCTTCGGCACCTCCGCGGGCACGTGCTCGGGGGCGACGCGCACGCTGCCGCGCCCCACCGGCAGCCGGCCGTCGGCGAGGTCCGCGCAGTGCAGGTAGTAGTCCAGCATCCGGCTGGTGGCCTCGTGCCGCACGTCCGGCGGCAGCTCGGCGGCCAACGTCCGCGTGTACACCCGCACGAGGTCGTGCGCGCCGTACCGGCCGGGCTCGTTCACCGACAGCAGGTTCGCCGCCGTCAACGCGTCCAGCGCGCGCTGCGCCTCCCCGACCCGCACCCGCGCCATCGCGGCCACCACGAACGCCGTCACGTCCGGGCCGGGGTGCAGGCCCAGCAGCGCCAGCAGGCGCGCCGGCAGCGGCGACAGCGCCCGGCGCGACGCGTCCAGCGCCGCCCGCACCGTCGAGTCCTCGTCCTCCAGCCCCAGGGCGGCCAGCCGGCCGTGCTCGTCGTCCAGCTCGTCCACCAGCTCCGCGATCCGCAACGTCGGCGCGAACGCCAGCCCGGCCGCCGCGATCCGCAGCGCGA
>NZ_JBHTLK010000307.1:0-6756 GCF_042678885.1 Saccharothrix hoggarensis | reverse complement strand
CGCTTGGCCCGCCCACGTGGTCCGAGTGGTCCGGGCGGTCCGGGTGGTCCGCGGGGGTCACCGGGACACCCGCCGGGCCGCGCGGGCGCCCCGCAGCACGCCCGCGATCGGCGCGCCCCACGTCAGCACGGCCACACCGTGCTGCCGCATCGCCTCCAGCCGCACGTCGTGCTCCAACCGGATCACCTTCAACGCGCTCTCCCCCCACGGCGTCTCCGGGTCGGCCACCAACGGGTCCGGCAGCACGTCCACCGCCAGCACGAGGTTGCCCCGCCGCGCGGCGTGCACGGCCAGCTCCACCACCTCCGCGTCGAGGAACGGCGACAGCACCACGACCAGCGCGCCGTGCGGCACCTGCTCGGGCCGCAGCACGGGCCGCTGCCCCCACCCCGCCGACCGCGCGCACACCACCAGCTGGTTGCGCAGCCGCAACAGCTGCCGCCGTCCCACGCCGGCACGCGCGCCCAGTTGCGGTCGGCCCAGGTCGGCCAGGCTCACCCGGTCGCCCTGCCGCAGGTAGCCCGCCGCCAACGACGCCGCCGCCCGCACCGCGAGGTCGAGGCTGCCGCCCTGCCGGACCGTCGTCCCGCGCGCGGCCAGCGACCACTCGCCGAGCGACCGGCCGACCGTCGTCGCCCGTGACGGCGTCGCCCACTCCCCGAGCGCCGCGCCGACGTCCTGCCGGGTGTCCAGCGCCAGCACGACGTCCGCGTCCGCCTCCGCGTGGTGCTCGCGGACGTGCAGGTTGGTGCCCTCGGCGGAGCCCGCCATCGCGCTGGCCCGCAGCGACACCCGCCAGTCGATCCGCCGCAGCCGGTCGCCCGGCTGGAACGCGCGGATGTCGCGCAGCTCCACCGAGTCGCCCAGCGGCCGCGCCCGGTGCGCCCCCACCAGGCCCACGGCCCGCGCGGGCAGCAGACCGGCGGGCAGCGCCTCCACCGGCGGCAGGATCACCCGTCCCCGCTCGGGCGCGGTCACCGGACCGTGGACGAGCAGCGCGTCCGGCCCGGCCACCAGGTGGTCCGGCCGCAGGTCGACGCCCTCGCCCCACGCGTCACGGCGCAGCACGACCTCGATCTCCCGCGCCGACGCGGGCAGCAGGTGCACCGGGCCGACGCCCTGGCCGACGCCCGGCAGCCGGATCGCCATCACCTCGCCGCCCACCGCCGGGTCGACCTCCACGACCGACTTGGCCGCGCCGATCTCGCCCGTCCGGGGCAGTCCCCGCACGCGGACCCGCGGCGCGCCGGCGACCGGCGTGACCAGCGCGAGGAGCGTGGAGATCAGCAGCGGCGCGCCGAACAGGACCAGCTCCACCCGGTGCAGCAGCCCGCCGACGACGACCATCCCGACGCCCAGCACCAGGCCGCGCACCAGAGCGTCGGTGGGGTGCCAGCGCGCGCCGCGCCCGCCGGTGAACGCCTCGCGCAACCGCTCCACCCTGCTCACGACGGGCGCCGGTTCACGAGCGGGTGCTCGCCGGGCCGGGCACGCGGCCCAGCAGCTCGGTCACGACCTCCACGCCGGTGACGCCGGACGTCCACGTCTCGGGGCGGAGGGTGAGCCGGTGCGCCAGCGCGGCGACCGCGCACTCCTTGACGTCCTCGGGCAGCACGAAGTCCCGCCCGTCCAGCACCGCCAGTGCCCGTCCCACCAGCACCAGCGCCAGCGCGCCGCGCGGTGACGCGCCGACCTCGACCGCCGCGTGCGACCGGGTGGCCGACGCCAGGTCCACGCAGTACCGCAGCACGTCGTCGTCCACGGACACCTGCTCCACGCCGTGCTGGAGCTGCCGGAGCCTGGCCGCGTCCAGCACCGGCTCGACCTCGGTCTCCTCGCGCTGCCGGACGAGCCTGCGGCGCAGCACCTCGACCTCCTCGGCGGGCGGCGGGTAGCCGATGTCCAGCCGCAGCAGGAACCGGTCCAGCTGCGCCTCCGGCAGCGGGTAGGTGCCCTCGTACTCCACCGGGTTCGCGGTCGCCAGCACGTGGAACGGTCGCGGCAGCGCGAACGTGCGGCCCTCGACGGTGACCTGCCGCTCCTGCATGGCCTCCAGCAGCGCGGACTGCGTCTTCGGCGGGGTGCGGTTGATCTCGTCGGCGAGCAGCAGGCCGGTGAACAGCGGGCCCTCGCGGAACGTGAACTCGCGGTCGCCGGGGTTGTACAGGAACGAGCCGGTGACGTCGGCGGGCAGCAGGTCGGGCGTGCACTGGAGGCGCTTGAAGTCCAGCCGCAACGCCTGCGCCAGCGACCGCGCCATCAGCGTCTTGCCCAGGCCGGGCACGTCCTCCAGCAGCACGTGACCGCCCGCGAGGATCGCCGCCAGCGCCAGCCGCAGCGACCGCTCCCGCCCGACGACGACCGTGCCGACGGCGGCGAGCACCGCCTTGGCGCCGGCCGCGATGGTCTCGACGCCCACCCCGGCTCCGGCGTCGGAGACGGCGTCGGCTTCGGCTTCGGCTCTGGCGTCGGTTCCGGCTCCGGCGTCGGCTCTGGCGTCGGTTCCGGCTCCGGTGTCCGCTCCGGGTCCGACATCGGCAGAGGTCACAGGTTCTCCAAGAGGTCGGCGAGCTTCGACGGCTCGGGCAGCGGGGCTTCCGGGTCGGTGAGCAGGCGGTGCAGCTCGTCGCCCAGCACCTCACGGGCTCGGGGGTGGTGGAGGTCGGGCACGCCGTGGACCTGGCGCAGCCGGGCCTCCGCCAGCCTGCGCAGCCGGGGCTGCACGCGCGTGGTGAACCGGTCCTGGCTGACGGAGGCCTCGGCGAAGCGGCTCGCGAGCGTGCTGGCCTTGGCGGACGTGGCGGTGGAGACGTGCACCGGCTGCGGCGACCACACGACGTCCGTGGCGCGCGGCAGGCGTGCGGCGAGCAGGCCCAGCGCGCCGACGGGCAGCGCGACCAGCGCCGCCCACGGCCACGGCGCGCCGACCCGGTTCAGCACGAACGCCGTCACGGCGGCAACCACCACCGCGAGCCCGGCGGCCCGCGTCACGCTGCCCACGATCGGCGTCACCGGAGGTCCCTCACGATGTGCTCCAACGCCTCGGTGGCGGTGCGGGCGTCCGCCTCGGTCACCTCGGCCGTGCCGAACCGGGCCCGCTGGTAGACGCGCTTCAGCGTGCCGGCCGCGCCCTCGTCCACCCGGTAGCGGCGCAGCAGGTCGCCGGTGAACTCGGTGGGGGTCTGGTGGCCCTGCCGCGGCACGCCGCTGTCCTCGGCCGCCCGTTCCAGGGCGAGCCAGGCGGCGATCACCGCGTCACCGGGCGGCCGGTTCGCGTGGTCGCGCAGCTCTTCCAGGGCTTCCGCGGCCCGCCGCACCAGGGCCGCGGGCGGGTTCGCGCGCTCGTCGGCCGCGTCGGCCGCGTCGACCGCCGCCCCCACGCCGCGCCGCCGACGCCACCGGAACGCGCCGAGCGAGACCAGCAGCGAGAGCACCGCGACGACCACCACCACGCCGAGGACGACCAGCACGACGAGCAGCGACCCCGTCACCGGCGAGCCGCCGATCTCCGTGTCCAGCGGCGAGGCGGAGTCGGGCACCAGGGTGGTCGGCCGGTCGTCGTCGTCCGCGGGCCGTTCCACGTACCGCACGGGTGACGTCCCGCGCGCCGCGAGCGCGATGAGGCCGAGCGCCGACCCGACCGCGAGGACGAGCGCCAGCCGGGGCTTCACCTCCCCAGGATGCCCGTCACCGGCCCGCCGCGGCCGGTATTTCCCCAAACCGCCCGCGCGATCCCCCCACCGCCCGAAGTCGGACGGGGGTCCTAGGCGCTGGCCAACGGCTGGATCCGGGCCAACTCGTGCGCCAAGTGGTCCTTCTCGCGTTCCAACTCGTAACGGGACTGCAGGTTGAGCCAAAACCTCTCGGACGTCCCGAAGAACCTGGCCAGGCGCAGCGCGGTGTCCGCCGAGACACCCCGCTTGCCGTGCACGATCTCGTTGATGCGGCGTGGCGGAACCCCGATGGCGACGGCGAGGCGGTGCTGGGTCACGCCGAGCGGCTCCAGGTACTCCTCGGCGAGGATCTCGCCGGGGTGAACGGGGGGCATGACTTCGTCGGTCATCCTCGCTCTCCCTTCAGGGGTAGTCCACGATCTCGACTTTCTCAGGCCCCGCGTCCGTCCAGTGGAAGCAGATGCGCCATTGCTGGTCGATCCGGATGCTGTGCTGCCCCGCACGGTCCCCGTGGAGCTTCTCCAAGCGGTTGCCGGGTGGCACCCGCAGGTCTTCCAAGGTCTCCGCCGCGTCGAGGATGGCCAGCTCGCGCAAGGCGACCCGTTGAACGTTGGGATCAAGTGCCCGTGAACGACTCCGCTGCCATACCCGCTCCGTCTCCCTGTCGGCGAACGACCGCAACACCTGTCAACGCATAACGCATGCCGTTATTAACGGCGAGCGTTATGCCAGTCGGACGGGGTCAGCCGAGGCCGGAGGCGGCCTTGGCGGCGCGCAGGACGTCCTGGAGCATGGGTTGGGTGAGCTTGCCGGTGAACGTGTTCTGCTGGCTCACGTGGTACGAGCCGAACAGGTGCAGCGGCGCGCCGCCGTCCTGGGCCGCCAGCGTGACGTGCGCCCCGTGCCCGAACACCGGCCTCGGCCGGGGGACCTGCCAGCACGCGGCCAGCACCGGCAGCACGGCCTGCCAGCCGAACGCGCCCAGCACGAGCACCGCGCGCACCGTCGGGCGGAGCAGTTCCAGTTCCCGGATCAGCCACGGGCGGCAGTTGTCGCGTTCCTCCGGGGTCGGCTTGTTGGCCGGCGGCGCGCACTTCACCGGGGCCGTGATGCGGGCTCCGACCAGCTCCAGGCCGTCGCCGACGTGGGTCGCCGTCGGCTGCGTCGCCAGGCCGACCGCGTGCATCGCCGCGTACAGGAAGTCGCCCGACCGGTCGCCGGTGAACATGCGGCCGGTGCGGTTCGCGCCGTGCGCGGCGGGCGCCAGGCCGACGATCACCAGGCGCGCGTCGGCCGGGCCGAAACCCGGCACCGGGCGTCCCCAGTACTCCTGGTCGCGGAACGAGGCCCGCTTGACCCGCGCCACCTCCTCACGCCACGCCACCAACCGCGGACAGGCACGGCACCGGGCAACCTGGTGGTCAAGAGCGGCAAGCGGCAACACCGACGACGACTCCGAATCGTAGAGTTCGACCATGACCGACAAGGACACCGGCGACGAGCAGGCGGCCAAGGACAAGCTCGGCGACGAGCAGGACCTCCCGGCCGACGACCTCGTCACCACCCAGCACAGCATCACCGTCAAGCGGCGCAAGCTGAACTACACCACGACCACCGGTCGGGTGGTGCTGCGCCAGGAGGTGCTGACCGAGGGCAAGTTCGACGGGCACCTGCCCAAGGCCGAGGTGTTCGTCACCGCGTACACGCTCGACGGGGCCGACCCGGCGAAGCGGCCGGTGACGTTCGCCTTCAACGGCGGGCCCGGCTCGTCCAGCGTGTGGCTGCACCTCGGGGTGCTCGGGCCGCGCCGGGTGGTGTCCGGCGACGTCGGCGAGCTGAACCCGCCGCCGTACGACCTGGTCGACAACGCGGAGACGTTGCTCGCGCACAGCGACCTGGTGTTCATCGACCCGGTGTCGACCGGGTACTCGCGGGCGGTCAAGGGCGAGAAGCCCGGCCAGTACCACGGTTTCCAGGGCGACCTGGAGTCGGTCGGCGAGCTGATCCGGCTGTGGACGTCCCGCAACGGGCGGTGGATGTCGCCGAAGTTCCTGGCGGGCGAGTCGTACGGGACGACGCGGGCCGCGGGCCTGGCCGACTACCTCCAGTCGCGGTACGGGATGTACCTCAACGGGCTGATGCTGATCTCGTCGGTGCTGGACTTCACCACGCTGGACTTCAGCGAGGGCAACGACCTGCCGCACACGCTGTTCCTGCCGACGTACGCGGCGATCGCGCACTACCACGGGCTGCACGGCGACCGTGCGCTGGAGGACGTGCTGGCCGACGCGGAGGACTTCGCGTCGCGCGACTACCCGTGGGCGCTGGCGCGCGGCAACCGGCTGTCCGCGGAGGAGCGCGCGGCGGCGGTGTCGCGCCTCGCGGCGTTGACGGGCCTGAGCGAGGACTACGTCGACCGGGTGAACCTGCGGATCGAGCACGTGCGGTTCTTCACCGAGCTGCTGCGCTCGGAGCGCAAGGTCGTCGGCCGGCTGGACTCGCGGTTCACCGGTCCCGACGCCGACTACGGGCGCGAGCACTTCAGCGAGGACCCGTCGTACTCGGCGATCCTCGGCCCGTACACGGCGGCGCTGAACCACTACGTGCGGGCGGAGCTGGAGTACGAGAACGACCTGCCGTACGAGATCCTGACGATGAACGTGCGGCCGTGGTCGTACAAGGAGTTCGAGGGCACGCACGTGACGGTGGCGGACAAGCTGTCGTCGGCGATGCGCGCCAACCCGCACCTCAAGGTGCACATCGCGTACGGCTACCTGGACGGCGCGACGCCGTACTACGCGGCCGAGCACGTCGTGGCGCACCTGCGCATCCCCGACGAGCTGCACGCCAACATCGAGGCCGCGTACTACCCCGCCGGCCACATGATGTACGTCCACGAGCCGAGCCGGGTCCAGCAGTCGACGGACCTGGCCGCGTTCGTCCAGTCCGCCTCGAACCGCTAGACCACCGCCGCGCGCGGACCGGACCGCGCCCGGTCCGCGACGCGTTCGCTCCACCGCGGCTAGGTGTACTGCCCTGGGAGGTTGTGGGCGGTTCGACACGTAGTCGGATGATGTTGGAA
>NZ_JBHTLK010000306.1:0-6843 GCF_042678885.1 Saccharothrix hoggarensis | reverse complement strand
AGCGGCGCGGGGGTGGCCGACGCGCTGCGCGCGGCGGCCGACGCCGGCGAGCTGGGCGCCGACTCCACCGTGCCGATGGTGGCGCGGAAGGGGCGCGCCTCGTACCTGGGCGAGCGCAGCGCCGGTCACCTCGACCCCGGTGCGCGCTCGACGTCGTTGTTGCTGCGGACGTTCGCCGGGCGGGCCCGGTGATCGGGCTCGTGGTGGTGTCGCACAGCCGGCAGTTGGCGCTGGGCGTGGCCGAGCTGGCCGGGCAGATGGCGCCTACGGTCGCGATCGTGCCGGCGGGCGGTGACGGCGCGGGCGGGCTGGGCACCGACTACGTGGCGGTCGGCGAGGCCATCGCGCGGGCCGACTCGGGTGACGGGGTGGTCGTCTTGTTCGACCTGGGCAGCGCGAAGATGGTCGCCGAGATGGCCGCGGAGGAGGCGGACTGCTCGGTGGTGGTCGTGGACGCGCCGCTGGTGGAGGGCGCGGTGGCGGCGGCCGTGCGGGCTCAGGGCGGCGCGCGGTTGGCCGACGTGGCGGCGGCCGCGGCGAACGCGGCCAGGTCGGCCGGCGTTCCGGACGACTCGTCGGAGCCCGTGCGGCCCACGTTGCGGCTGGTGAAGGACGCCGTGCGGGCGGAGGTCGAGCTGACCAACTCCGTGGGCCTGCACGCGCGCCCGGCCGCGTTGGTGGTGCGCGCGCTGGACTCGTTGGACGCCTCGGTGGTGGTGCGGTTCGGCGAGCAGGAGGCGGACGGGAAGAGCGTGCTGGCGCTGATGGGGCTCGGCGCGCCCGGAGGCGCGCGGATCGAGGTCGTCGCCACCGGTGCGGACGCCGCGGAGGCCGTGCGGCGGGTGGAAGGGCTGGTGGCGCGCGACTTCGACGAATGAGCTGGTGAGACGACGCTGGACCGATTACTTGCTCGATACCGATGGTGAAGCTCACGCGAACGACGCGTGACCGCCGTGGGATAGTCGCGACAAGTTACCGTCCGGTAGCCACTCCGGTGAGTGGGAGGTCAACAGTGACGCGCCAGTTCAACACGGTCGGAGTCGTCGGTCTCGGCACGATGGGCGCCGGTGTCGCCGAAGTACTCGCCCGGACCGGCGTCACTGTCGTGGCGGTGGACGTGGACGAGGCCGGCCTGGCCCGCGGGCGCGGCCACCTCGACCACTCGACCGACCGCGCGGTGGCCGGCGGCAAGCTGTCCGCGGCGGAGCGGGACGCCACGCTCGCCCGCATCTCGTACGCCACCTCGCTGGACGCGCTGGCCGGCGTCGACCTCGTCATCGAGGCCGTGCCGGAGCGGATCGAGCTGAAGGCCGCCGTCTTCGCCGAACTGGACCGGATCTGCGGCCCCGACACGGTGTTCGCGTCCAACACGTCGTCGTTGTCGATCACCGAGATCGGTGTCCACACAGGACGTCCCGGCAAGGTCGTCGGCCTGCACTTCTTCAACCCCGCGCCGGTGCTGAAGCTGGTCGAGGTGGTGCGGACCGTCGTCACCGAGCCCGACGTGGTGACCGACGTGGTCGCGTTCGCCGAAGGGCTGGGCAAGACTCCCGTCGTCATCGGCGACCGGGCCGGGTTCATCGCCAACGCGCTGCTGTTCGGCTACCTGAACCACGCCGTGCGCATGTACGAATCCCGTTACGCGACAAGGGAAGACCTCGACGCGGCCATGCGCTACGGCTGCGGCTACCCGATGGGGCCGCTGGCGCTGCTCGACCTGATCGGCCTCGACACCGCGTACGAGATCCTCGACACGATGTACCACCAGTCGCGCAACCGGCTGCACGCCCCCGCGCCGCTGCTCAAGCAGATGATCACCGCGGGGCTGCTGGGCCGCAAGAGCGGGCGCGGCTTCTACACCTACGACGGGCCGGACTCGCCGGTCGTCGTGCCGGACGTGCACACGCCCGTCGCCGCCGCGGACGCCGCGCCCTCCCGCGAGGTCCAGCGGGTCGGCGTGATCGGCACCGGCACCATGGCCACCGGCATCGTCGAGGTGTTCGCCAAGCGCGGCTACGACGTGGTGCTGCGGGCGCGGTCCGCGGAGAAGGCCGACGCCGCCGTCGCCAAGGTCCGCAAGTCGCTGGACAAGGCCGTCTCGCGCGGCAAGCTCGCCGAGGCCGACCGGGACGCGGCGCTGGCCCGCGTCACGCCCGCCGTGGAGTTCTCCGACCTCGCCGACTGCGACCTGGTGGTCGAGGCGGTCGCCGAGGAGCTGTCGGTCAAGAAGGCCGTGTTCGAGGCGCTGGACGAGGTGTGCAAGCCGGGCGCGGTGCTGGCGACCACGACGTCGTCGCTGCCCGTGATCGAGTGCGCCGCCGCCACCGCGCGGCCCGGCGACGTCGTCGGCCTGCACTTCTTCAACCCGGCGCAGGTAATGAAGCTGGTCGAGGTCGTGGAGACCATCTCGACGTCGGCGGACGTCGTCGCCACCGCCCGGCGCGTGTGCCTCGACCTGGGCAAGGTGCCGGTGCACTGCGGCGACCGGGCCGGGTTCATCGTCAACGCGCTGCTGTTCCCGTACCTGAACGACGCGGTGAAGATGCTGGAGGCCCACTACGCGTCGGCCGACGACATCGACAACGCGATGAAGGTCGGCTGCTCGCTGCCGATGGGGCCGTTCGAGCTGCTGGACGTCGTCGGGCTGGACGTGTCGCTCGCCATCGAGCGGACCCTGTACCTGGAGTTCCGCGAGGCAGGCTTCGCCCCCGCGCCGCTCTTGGAGCACCTGGTGAAGGCCGGGCGACTGGGCCGCAAGACCGGCAAGGGCTTCCGCGACTACTCGGCCTGACGGGCGGTTACGCGGCCTGATGGTGTGACGGGATTCGGGGTTTGGCATCGTGGGCACCATGCGGCGTGTGGTGATCTCGCTCCTGGTGGCGGTGTTCGGTCTGACGAGCGCCTGTGCGTACACGGTGAACGGCACTCCGGTGGCCGAGCAGCTGCTCGACGTCGACCCGCCGTTCACCTCGGCGCAGCCCACGCCGACGAAGACGGGTCAGCCCTCCGGGGAGCCGTCCGAGGTCGGTGACATCTGCCAGTTGATCGGGTGGGGCGACCTGCCCTACGACGTGCCGGACAAGGACGCGGAACCCACCGACACCGGGTACGACGAGTCGTTCGACCAGTCGTGCAAGTGGCAGACGTCGGTGGGGACGCTCGACGTCGGCGTCACCCTCCGGTTCCGGGAGGGGCGGGCGATCACGCTCGAGCAGAGCAACGGCGAGTTCGACCTGCCGGACCGGAAGGTGAAGTACTTCGACCGGACGACGGACACGTCGGTGCAGCCGTCGTGCGTGCTGGTGATGGACTACGCCGGTGGCGGCATCGGGATCATCGTGATCGACGGCTCGGCCCGCTTCGGCGCCATCTGCGAGCAGGGCAAGAAGGTCGCCGAGGTGCTGATCTCCAAGGAACCGACCAGCTAACCCCCACCCCCGCAAGCGTCCGCCCGCCTCCGCTGACGACGCGCCACAGGCAACGGGCGCCAGCTGACTGCGCGCGGGTGTCCGGCGGCGGGCTCGGGCTCGCCGTGGGCGTGCGGGGCCGGCCGCGTCGGATGCGGCGCGGCCGGTGTGGGGGTCGGGTGAGATCGGTCAGTCGGTCAGTCCGTCAGTCGGTCAACTGCAGCAGCCGCCGCCGCAGCACCCGCCGCCGCCACCGCCGGCGGGAGCGGAGGCTTTGCCTCCCAGGCCCGCCATGGACAGGAGCTTCACGGTGTCGTCGTGGCCGTTCGGGCACGGCGCGGGGGCGGCGGAGTCGTCCATCGACCGCTTCACGTCGAAAGTGGACCCGCACGCCTTGCATCGGAACTCGTAGGTGGGCACGTCGTGCATTCTCCCCGGCGCGACGGGCCGAGCACCAGCAAGGGCACCCCTATTGCCGATACCGCCGCGAGCGCCGTCAGCACCGGCAGGCCGTGGACCCAGCCGAGGCCCGCGGCGGCCACGTGGGTGCCGGTGAACGTGACCGCCCACGACCGCGAACCCGGCCGCAGCCACGCCACCGCCAGCGCGGAAATGGCGGTGACCAGCAACAACATGGTCGTGCCGAGGAGGACGCCTTGGCGCAGGCCGAAGGGTTGGCCGACCGGCACGTCCGGGTGGTCGAACGGGGGACCGGCCCGGTCGGGTGGCGGGACGTCCGCCAACGGCGGCTCGAACAGCAGGCCACGCACCACCGGCAGTAGCGTCACGGTCACTTCGGTCATCAGAAGCAGGGTTAATATGACCCGTTGCCACTTGCTCACCCAGTGGACCGTAGGCGATCACTCAGGGCAAGCCCGGATACCCTCGCTCCCCGTGCCCCGCCGTAATCGCCCGCAGCGCCCCCCGGAGCCGTCACCCATCGGTGGCCACGGCTGGGCGCGTGCCGAGAGCGGGCCGGACGGTGAGTGGATGGTGCGCACCGTCTCCGGCGCCGCCACCACCAAGACCTACCGCTGTCCCGGCTGCGACCACGAGATCCGGCCCGGCACGGCCCACGTCGTCGCCTGGCCCGCCGCCGACTACGGCTCCGTCGAGGACCGCCGCCACTGGCACCAGGGCTGCTGGTCGTCACGCGGACGGCGCGGCCCGACGTCCCGGCGCTGGTGACGCTCACGGTGACGGCGAGTGACCGTGAGCCCACGCCGGCCGGCGGGTGGCACGATGACCGCCGTGGGTGACGACGTCCCGATCAGAGCCAACACCGTGCTCCCGGCGCGCCGGGAAGCGGTGACGTTGCGGACCGCGGACGGGCTCGCGCTCGTCGGCGAGCTGGCGCTGCCGCAAGACCGGGAGCCCCGGGCCACGCTGGTGCTGCTGCACCCGCTGCCCACGCACGGCGGCATGATGGACTCCCACCTCTACCGCAAGTCGGCCTGGCGGTTGCCCGCCCTGGCCGGCCTCGCCGTGCTGCGGTTCAACACACGCGGCACGGCCAGTGAGGCCGGGCGCAGCGAGGGCGAGTTCGACCACGCCGTCGGCGAGCGGCACGACGTGGCCGCCGCGTTGGCGTTCGCGGCCGAGCGCGGCTTGCCCTCGGTGTGGCTCGTCGGCTGGTCGTTCGGCACCGACCTCGCCCTGATGCACGGGTGCGACCCGGTGGTCGACGGCGCCGTGCTGATCTCACCCCCTCTCCGGTGGAGCGGTCCCGAGCACCTGCGGACCTGGGCGCGTGCGGGCAAACCGGTGGTGTGCCTGGTGCCGGAGTTCGACACCTACCTGCCACCGGCCGAGGCCAGGCGGCGGTTCGGCGCGGACATCCCGACCGCGGACGTGGTCGACTTCCCCGGCGCCAAGCACCTCATGGTCGGGCACGCCGAGGAGGTGCTGGACGCGATCGTGTCCGCGGCCGTGCCCGAGGTGCCCACGCCGTTGCCGCGCACCTGGTCCGGCCCCCACGAGCAGCGTCACGTGGCCATCGTGGCCTCCTGATGCCGCCAGACCAGCACCGGACCCTCGACGGTCCCGCTGTCGCCCGCGTGCGCGAAGCCCAGCTTCTCCGCGACGCGCTGGGAGGGCGCGTTGCCGGGGTCGGTGATGATCACCACCGGTCGGTCCGGCCGGGCCCGACCCGCCCAGTCGATGGCCGCGCGTGCCATCTCCGGCGCGTAGCCGCGACCCCAGTGCCGGGGGCGGAACCGGTAGAACAGGTTGAACGTCGGCTCCCCGTCCAGCACGTGGTGGCGCAGGCCGCCGAAGCCGACGACCTCCCCGGTCTCCGGCAGCTCCACCGCCCAGTACCCGATGCCGTCACGGGCCCAGTGGGCCTGCCACTCCACCAGCATCCGCGCCGCCTGCTCCGCGGACGGCGGACCGGCCGGGTTGAAGCGGTTCGTCGCCGGATCGGACAGCACGGCGATCGCGGAGCGCACGTCACCCGGGCCGACTCGCCTGAGCAGGAGGCGGTCGGTGCGGATCTCGTCCGGGGCGGAGGTCATGGGGGCGACGGTAGCCACGGGGTACGACAATTCCGGGTGTGGAAACTGCCCCGCTCGTCCTCCTGCACGCCTTCCCGTTCGACTCGCGCCTGTGGGACGGCGTCCGTGACCTGCTGAAACCCATCACGCCGGACCAGCGCGGCGGCGATCGCTCACCCGATCTGGTGACGATCGCGGACGACGTGCTGCGGTTGCTCGACGAGCGCGGGATCGAGCGGGCGGTGCTGGGCGGCTGCTCGATGGGCGGGTACGTGGCGATGGCCGTGCTGCGCCGCGACCCGTCGCGGGTGGCGGGCCTCGTGCTGGCCGACACGCGGGCCGGTGCGGAGGCGGACGAGGTGCGGGCGAACCGGCTGGGCATGGCCGCGCGGGTCGAGGCGGAGGGCGTCTGGTGGTTGCCCGACGCGGTGACGGTCGGGTTGCTCGGGCCGCGGCCGGACGAGGCCGTGGTGCGGCGGGTGCGCGAGTTGATCCTCGGCCAGGACCCGGCGGAGGTGGCCTGGGCGCAGCGCGCGATGGCGGCGCGGCCGGACTCGACCGACGTGCTCGCCGACGTGGACGTGCCGGCGTTGGTGCTGGTGGGGGAGCACGACACCCTCACCCCGCCCGCCCTGGCGCGCGAGATGGCCGACGTGCTGCGGCACGGCGAGTACGTCGAGCTGGCAGGCGTCGGCCACCTGACGCCCCTCGAAGCCCCGGACGCGTTCGCGCACGCGGTGCTCGACTGGCGACGGCGCGCCGGCGTCTGACGGCGCCGCCGCCGAACAGCCGCGGGACCTAGCGCTTGCCCGCCTGAGCCTTGGGGTTCGGGCGGGCCATCTTCTGCGTGGGACCGTCCGGACCCGGCGCCGGGCTCGCACCGGAAGCCGGAGCCCCCGAGGCCGGAGCCCCCGAGGCCGGAGCCCCCGAGGCCGGAGCCC
>NZ_JBHTLK010000305.1:0-6854 GCF_042678885.1 Saccharothrix hoggarensis | reverse complement strand
CGTCCACGTCGCCGCCATCAACATTTGGCTACGCCACATCTGAAACACGCGCTAGGCGATGTTCTCCAGGTCCTCGATCTGCTCGCGCAGCTCGGCGACGGTGAACTCGATGGGTTGGCGCTGACCGGGGCCCCGGTGCGCGGGGAGCAGGTCCACGAAACCGGGGTGCCGGTCGGTGAACTGCACGGTGGTCGGCTCGGCGGGCCCGTAGACGCCGCTCTCGGACGGCACGAACTCCCAGTAGCCGACCTCGCCCTCGCTCGCCCACGGGACGAAGACCCAACCCGGCCGGCTGCCCAGCAACCGGGTCACCTCGTCCTCGATGGCGAACGCCGCCGCGCGCGAGGCGATCCTGCCCCGGGAGAGGGCCCGCAGCCACCAGGGTGCCGGTGCGTCGGGGCCGACCGCGCGGAAGAGCGCGAGCACTTGCTCCTCGTCGGCCCGGTGGATCCAGGCCCGACGGGTCGCCGCGGGCGAGTCGGCGACACCGACGCCTCCCGCGGCTTCGATCGCGTGCGACCATTCCAACGCCAACATCGGTTCGACGCGAAGGGCGTGGTCGCGTTGCCGTGGCAGCTTCTTGGTCCCGGTTGCCGAGTGGTCGGCGTTCAGGTCCGGATCGAGCACCGTCACGGGTTCACCTCCGGTGGGTTCCTTGACGGGGGGTATCCGAATTCGCGTGCGGGCAGGCGCCCACCTCACGATTCGCGCTTTCCATCTGACCCGCTTCAGAAGCCGTTGTCATGGACCTGTGCCGGAGTTCACGACGTCTTAACGAACGGCTTACTCCGCTTGCCCGAACCTGGAACCGTGAAACATGACCGACATGGAATATCTGTGATCCCGAGCACAGGGGGAATTGCGTGACGGGAAGGGCGGTCGTCGTCGCGATCCTGATCGCGCTGTGCGCGCCGGGCGCCGCGCGGGCGCAGACGATCGAGGACCGGCAGTGGCACCTGGCCGCGCTGGGCATCGCGACCGCGCACGGCACGTCGCGCGGTGACGGCGTGGTGGTCGCGGTGGTCGACTCGGGCGTGGACGACACGCGGCCGGACCTCGCCGGGGCGCTGCTGCCGGGCGCCGGGTTCGGCTCGGCGGCCGGCACCGACGGCACCCAGGACAACGACGGGCACGGCACCGCGATGGCCACGCTGATCGCCGGCCGGGCCGTGGACGGCGGCGCGCTCGGCGTGGCGCCCCGCGCGATGATCCTGCCGGTGTCGGTCGGCGCGGAGGGCGACAAGTTCACCACCACGTCCGTCGCGGAGGGCGTGACCTGGGCCGTCGACCAGGGCGCCGACGTCATCAACCTGTCCCTGACGTCGCTGGCGACGCTCACCCCGGACCTCCTGCGCGCGGTGAACTACGCGTTCGACCACGACGCCGTGGTGGTCGCGGGCACCGGCAACGACGGTGACGAGCACGTCGGCGCGCCCGCCAACATCAAGGGCGTCATCGCGGTCTCCGGCACGATCGAGGGCAACGGGCCGTGGCTCGACTCGAACACCGGCCCGGAGACCGTGCTGGCCGCGCCGGCGCAGCGGATCGTCACGGCCGTGCCGGTGGCGGTGGTGGACACCGGGTACGCCGAGGTCGACGGCACGAGCGCGGCGACGGCGCTGGTCTCCGGGGCGGCCGCGCTGGTCCGCGCCCGCTACCCCGACATGGACGCGGGCAACGTGGTGAACCGCCTCATCGCCACCGCCACCGACCTGCTGGAACCGGGCCGCGACCACGCGACCGGGTTCGGCCAGGTCGACCCGGTGGCCGCGCTCACCGCGGACGTGCCGCCGGTGGAGCGCAACCCGCTCGCGCCGCCGCCGCGACCCTCGTCGTCCGCCGTGCCGCCGCCGGCCGCGGCGGAGGGCCTGGCCGTGCCGCCGTCCGACGGGGACGCGGGGACCAGGCTCGTGGTCATGTTCGGCGGGCTCGGCGCGGTCGCCGTCCTCGTGGCGGTGGTGAGCCTCATGCTGTACCGGCGGAGTCGCGTTCCGCGCGCGCCCGTGCCGGTCGTGAGGGAAATACCGCCGCCGTCCGACGACTTCTGGCGCAGCGACCGCTTCTGATTGCCGGAACGCATTAGCGCGCCGTCGGCTCAGTCGGCGGCGTGGTATTCCACGGATTCCTTCGTGAGTTGCATGAAGGCCTCCTCCAGCGACCCGAGTTGCGGGCTCAACTCGTGCAGCGTGATGCCGTGGGAGGCGGCCAGCTCACCGATGAACGACGAGTCCACGCCGTGCACGACGAACGCGCCGTCCTCGGCGGCGGCCTCGGCGACGCGGGCTCGGCCGGCCAGCAGCTCGCGCAGCCGGTCGGCCTGCGGCGAGCGGACCCGGACCGCGTCCTCGGTGGCGTCCTTGATGAACTGCGCCGTGCTGGTCTGCGCGATGAGCCTGCCCCGGCCGATGACGATCAGGTCCTGCGCGGTCTGCGCCATCTCGGACAGCAGGTGGCTCGACACGAACACGGTCCGGCCCTCGTCGGCGAGCCGGTGCATGAACTGGCGGATCCAGAGGATGCCCTCCGGGTCGAGGCCGTTGACGGGCTCGTCGAACATCAGCACCTTCGGGTCGCCGAGGAGGGCGCCCGCGATGCCGAGCCGCTGGGACATGCCGAGCGAGAAGCTGCCGGCGCGGCGCTTGGCGACCGGGGTGAGGCCGACCAGGTCCAGCACCTCGTCCACGCGCTTGGCCGGGATCTCGTTGGACCTGGCGAGCCACTGCAGGTGCGCCCGCGCGGACCGGTTGGGGTGCACCCACTTGGCGTCCAGCAGCGCGCCGACCACGTGCAGCGGCCGGTGCAGCGACCGGTAGTCCCGGCCGTCCACGGTGACCCGGCCGCGGGTGGGGTGGTCCAGGCCCAGGACCATCCGCATGGTGGTGGACTTGCCCGCGCCGTTGGGCCCGAGGAAGCCGGTGACCCGGCCGGGCTGGACCGCGAACGACAGGTCGTCCACGGCCACGGTGCCGCCGTAGTGCTTGGTGAGGCCGGTCGCTTCGATCATGACTTCTCCCGTCCGATCAACCGCTGCTGGCGTACCTGTGGCAGAAAGCCCGGGCCACCCCCCGAAGGTGACCCGAGCTTCCCCCCTTCCCCCCTGTCACCGCGCGCCGACCCCGACGCCGGGCGCGGTGCGCCTGGTGACGCGTTCCCCTACGCGTCCCGCCGCTTCACCACGATGAGCGAGATGACGTAGATCGCCACCGCGATGGCGGCGAAGTACCCGAACGAGCCCCACGGGCTCAGCTCGCCGATGGCGGGCGGGCCCTCGCCGGCCGGGATGACGCTCGGGTCCGGGTTGCCGAAGATGAACTTGCCGGCCACGGTGAACGGCATCCACTTCTGGATGTCGTCGCCGATGTTCGGGATGAACCCGACCACGCTCTCCAGCACCAGCGCGAACACCAGGATGATCGACACCGCGCCCGCGGTCTGCCGCACCAGCGCGCCGACGCCCAGCGCCAGCAGCGCGCCCGCCGCGTAGACGAGGCCGACGCCCGCCACGTGCCGCCAGTCGTTGGCCGACTCGATCGCGAGCTCCGAGGTGTTGTCCACGAGCAGCCAGGACAGCGCCCACGAGCCGAACGAGGAGGCCAGGCCGACCAGCCCGGCCAGCAGCACCACGACGACCGCCTTGGCGACCAGCGGCGAGATGCGGTCGGGCACCGCCTGGAACGTCGCCTTGATCGTGCCGAAGCGGTACTCGGTGGTGACCGCCAGCGCGGCCATCACCATGATCACGTACAGCCCAAGGTTGTGCACGAACACCGCGGCCAGCACGGGCATCGGCGCCTCGGCGCCCCAGTTGGCCGCGATGATCGCGGTGATGCCGATGGTCAGCGCGAGCGCCAGCAGCATGGACCACCACGGCGAGCGGGTGGTGAAGAGCTTGATCCGTTCAACGGCGAGCAGAGTCATCGGTGGTCACTTCCCCGTCTCGGCGTGGTACTCCACGGAATCGCCGGTGAGCTGCATGAAGGCCTCTTCGAGCGAACCGCGTTGCGGGCTCAGCTCGTGGAGCACCACGCCGCTCGCCGCCGCGATGTCCCCGATCTCGTCACTGGCGGCACCCGTCACGGTGAGCGAGCCGTCCTCGTCCTCACGGACGGTGAAGCCCTTGTCGACGAGCATCGCGCCCAGCTTGTCCGCGTGCGGGCTGCGCACCCGGACCGTGTTCTCGGTCGAGCGCTCCACGAACTCGGTGGTGCTGGACTGCGAGATGAGCTTGCCGCGCCCGATGACCACGAGGTCCTGGGCGGTCACCGCCATCTCCGACAGCAGGTGGCTGGACACCAGCACGGTGCGGCCGTCGGCGGCCAGGCCCTGCATGAACTGGCGGATCCAGAGGATGCCCTCCGGGTCCAGGCCGTTGACGGGCTCGTCGAACAGCAACACCTTCGGGTCACCCAGGAGGGCGCCCGCGATGCCGAGCCGCTGGGACATGCCCAGCGAGAAGCCGCCGGCGCGGCGCTTGGCGACCTTGGTCAGGCCGACCAGGTCCAGCACCTCGTCCACGCGGCGGTCGGGCAGGCCGTTCGACTTGGCGAGCCACTGCAGGTGCGCCCGCGCCGAGCGGTTGGGGTGCACCCACTTCGCGTCCAGCAGCGCGCCGACGGTGCGCAGCGGGCGGTCGAGCTGGGCGTACGGCCGCCCGTCGATCAGCACCTTGCCCCCGCTCGGCCGGTCGAGGCCGAGGATCATGCGCATGGTGGTGGACTTGCCCGCGCCGTTCGGGCCGAGGAAGCCGGTGACCCGGCCGGGCTGGACCGTGAACGACAGGTCGTCCACCGCGACCGTCGTCCCGTAGCGCTTGGTGAGGCCGATAGCCTCGATCATGGTTTCTCCCCTGGACGGACACATCCCCCGGACTCGGATGAACCATGCCGCGTCCACGGGGTCTCGCACATCGGTCTGTAGTTGACTCGTCGGTGCGACTTCCGTCTTATCGTGTCCGCTACCTCGGTTGCAGTAATCCAGGATTACCCTGAGTTGTCCCCTAGGCGTGCGGCGCTTCGTCCTCAGGGACGGGGCCGGCCTAGCCGGGTTGGACCAGGCCGTGCCGGTAGGCCAGCGCGACGAGCTGCGCCCGGTCGCGCGCGCCGAGCTTGGCCAGCGCCCGGCTGATGTGGGTCTTCGTCGTGGCGGGGCTGATCACCAGCTCCCGGGTGATCTCCTCGTTGCTGAGCCCCTGCGCGGCCAGCGCGACGACCTCCCGCTCGCGGGTGGTGAGCTGGTCGAACACCGAGTGGTCCACCGCGCTCGGCGTGGTCATCCGCGCGATGAGCCGCCGGGTCAGGCCCGGTGACAGCAGCTCCTCGCCGCCCGCGACCACCCGGATGCCGTGCAGCAGTTGCGCCGGGTCGGTGTTCTTCAGCAGGAACCCGCTCGCGCCCGCGGCCAGGCCCTCGATCGCGTAGTCGTCCTGGTCGAACGTGGTCAGGATCAGCACCCGCACGCCGGACAGCTCGGGATCGCCCACGATCCGCCGCACGCCCTCCAGCCCGTCGACGCCCGGCATCTGCACGTCCATCAGCACCACGTCCGGCCGCGTCTCGCGCGCCAGCGCCGCCGCCGTGCCGCCGTCGCCCGCCTCGCCGACCACGGCCATGTCCGGCTCGCTGTCGACCAGCACCCGGAACCCGCCGCGCACGAGCGCCTGGTCGTCGGCGATGAGCACCCTGATCATCGGACCTCCCGCGTCGGCAGCCGGCACCGCACCTCGAACCCGTCGGACACCCTGCCGGCGGTCAGCTCGCCGCCCAGCGCCTCCGCCCTGGCCCGCATGCCCTCGATCCCGTGGCCGCCGACCGGGGACGGCCGCGGCGCGCCCGGCGACCCGTTGTCCCGCACCACGACCTCCAGCGAGTCCTCGCGGTAGGTCAGCGCCACCCACACCTCGGACGCGTCGGAGTGCCGCCGCACGTTCGTCAGCGACTCCTGGACCACCCGGAACGCGGCCAGGTCCACCGCCACCGGCACGGCCCGGTCGTCGCCCGCCACCGACAGCTCCACGTCGACGCCGGCCACGTCGAGCAGCTTGTCCAGCTGCGCCAGCCCGCCGGTCGCGGTCAGCGCCCGCACGTTCTCCGACCGCATCACGCCGAGCAGCACCTGCACCTCGGCCAACCCGTCGTCGCTGATCCGCTTGATCGCCTGCAACGCCTCGGCGGCCTGCTCCGGCCTGCGCCCCATCACGTGCACCGCGACGCCCGCCTGCACGCTGATCGCGGCCATCGTGTGCCCGAACACGTCGTGCAGCTCGCGCGCGATCTCCAGCCGCTCCTCGGCGGCCTGCGCCTTGGCCTGCTCGGTCCGGGCCTGCGCGATCTGCTCGGCCCGTTCCCGCGCGCCCGCCCGGAACGCCCGGTGCGAGTGCACGGCCGCGCCCAGCGCGGTCGCCGCCGCCTCCAGCGGCACGGCGTTGAACACCTTGTCGTCCAACCACTCGCCGCCCATGGCCACCCGCACCGAGAGCACCGTCACCGCGGCCGTGACCAGCACGCCGCCGACGCCCTCCCGCCAGCCGCGGTGGGCGGCGAGCGTGTAGCAGGCGATCAGCGGCGCGACGGTGACCAGCCGGCCGTGGTAGCCGAGGTCGAACCAGGCGAACGTGACGGCGTTCGCGGCCAGGAGCGACACCCACGGGTGACGCCGGCGCACCGCCACCGCCACGCCGAGCGCGACGGCCAGCGCCACCGCGCCCCAGTCCGGCGGCCCGTCGGGCCCGTCCGGGCCGACGCCGAGCAGGCTCAGGCCGATCACGAGCGCCGCGAGCCCGCCGCCCAGCGCGATGTCGGCCCGTGCCATGGTCCGTTCGCCTCCACGCCGGATCGTCGTCGCCCGCGCGGCCGGAG
>NZ_JBHTLK010000304.1:0-6876 GCF_042678885.1 Saccharothrix hoggarensis | reverse complement strand
GGCGCGGGAGCCCGACCAGGCCAGCAGCGCGGTGACCCGCCGGTCGCGCAGCCGGGGCAGGAGGGCGAGCACGGCGGCCGGGTCGTGGTGCGCGTCGTCCACGGCGATCACGGTGCCTGCGACGAGGGGCGCCGAGGCCAGCTCGGCGCCGGAGACCGGGAGGACGTCGCGGCCCCGCTCACGGGCGGCGGCCACCGCCTCGCGCAGCAGCAGGGACTTGCCGGAGCACGGCGGGCCGTCGATGGCCAGCAGGCCACCCGGCTCGGACAGGAAGCGCAGAACCGAAGCCCATTCACTTTCCCGGCCGTACGATTTCGACACAATCAAGACTGCTACGCGTCTCGACTGACTGTCAATTCAGCCTCCGGCGCCGTTCCCGCCGTTTTCACCGAATGCGACGAATGGCGCAACCCGATCCAGTTCCCGGATCACCGATCCGGGATCGGTCGCGAGCACCACCCCGGCCGAGCGCAGCACGTCCAGGTGACCGGGGAACGCCGGGTGCGCGGCCTGGTCGTCCGACACCTGCGGCAGCACCACCACCGGGGCACGCCGGCCCACCGCCTCGCACAGCACCGTGAGCGCCTGGTTGTCGGCGATCCCGAGCGCGAGCTTGGCCAGCGAGTTCGCGGTGGCCGGCGCGAACGCGAACGCGTCCGGCACCGGGTGCGGCTTCGGCTCGGTCGGCAGCCGGGACGTCCAGCGCACCGGCAGGTCCGTCGTGGCCGCGAGCGCGGGCAGCAGCGGTTCCAGCCAGCGGCCGGCGGTCGGGGTCAGCGTGACGGCCAGCCGCCACCCCCGGTCGGCCAACGGCCGCGCCAGGCCGTCGACCAGCCACCGCTCCACCCCGCCCGCCGACGCCGCGACCAGCCCGAGCACCGCGCCGACGGCACCGGCAGCCGTCACGCGGGCCGCCGGAGCACGGCGCAGAACATCGCGTCCGTGCCGTGCACGTGCGGCCACAGCTGCACCTGCGGCCCGTCGCCCAAGTCGGGGACGCCGGGGAAGAACTCGCGGGCGTCCAGCCACTCCGAGCCGGTGCGGCGGACGACGTCGGCGACCACGCCCACCGTCTCCGACAGGTGCGGCGAGCACACCACGTACGCCACCACCCCGCCCGGCCGGACCAGCGTCAACGCCGCCGTCAGCAGCTCGCGCTGCAACCGGGCCAGCGGCGCGACGTCCGACGGCTGCCGCCGCCACCGCGCCTCCGGACGACGGCGCAGCGCGCCCAGGCCCGTGCACGGCGCGTCGACCAGCACCCGGTCGAACGAGCCCTCGGGCAGCCCGGACTCACGGCCGTCGGCGACGTGCACGGTCATCGGCACGTCACCCGCCGCCTTGCGGATCAGGTCGGCCCGGTGCGGCGCCTTCTCGACCGCGTCCAGCGACGCGCCGGACAGCGACGCGAGGGCACCCAGCATCACGGCCTTGCCGCCCGGACCGGCGCACAGGTCGAGCCACCGCTCGTCGGGACCGTCGAGCGGCACGCGCGTCAACGCCACCGCGCACAGCTGGCTGCCCTCGTCCTGCACCGTCGCCAGCCGCTCGCGCACCGGGTCCAGGTCGCCCGGGTCGCCCGCGCCGGTGTCCAGGTGCACCCCGTACGGCGAGTACGGCGCGACCTCGCCGCCGGTCATCGCGGCCAGCTCGTCCGCGCTGCACTCGCCGGGACGGGCCGCCAGGTGCACGGCCGGGCGCGTGTCGTCGGCGGCCAGCGCGTCGCGCAGCGGCTCGCCGCGGCTGCCGAGGGCCTCCGCGAACGCCTGCGCGATCCACCTCGGGTGGGCGTGTGCCATGGCCAGGTAGCCGATCGGGTCGGCGTCCTCGTCGGGCGCGACCTCCTCGACCCAGGCCGCCTCGTCCTGCCCGGTGACGCGGCGCAGCACCGCGTTCGCGAACCCGGCCGCGCCGGAACCGCGGTCGGCGCGCACCAGGTCGACCGTGGACGCGACCGCCGCGTGCGCCGGGATGCGGGTGCGGAGCAGTTGGTAGGCGCCGAGGCGCAGCGCGTCGAGCACCGCACCGTCCACTTCGGACAGCGGTCGTTCGGCGCACGCCGCCAGCACCGCGTCCAGCAGGCCCTGCGCGCGCAGCGAGCCGTACGTGAGCTCGGTGGCGAGGGCCGCGTCCCGACCGGTGATCCTGCGTTCCCGGAGGATGCCGGGGAGCACGAGGTTCGCGTAGGCGTCACGCTGGCGCACCGCGCGCAGGGTGTCCAGCGCGGCTTGGCGCGCCGGGTCCTCGACGGGGGGACGCTCCGGGCCGGAGCGCCCGCGCGGCGGGTGCGCCCGCTGCGGCCGGGACGGCCGGGAAGACCTCTGGGTCATGAAATCCGCTCCCCCGCCTCGATCCGGGCGCCGCGCGCCCAGTCGTTCGCCGACATCCTCTTCTTGCCCTGCGCCTGCACGTCGCCCAGCGCCACCGGGTCGGTGGCCGTGCCGACGAGCACGCGCCTGCGCTCCACCCGGATCTCACCGGGCGCGGGCGGTTCCTCCGACTCGACCGGCGTCACCGGGCCGAGCTTCAGCCGTTCGCCGCGGAACTCCGCCCACGCGCCGGGGTCCGGCGTGACCGCGCGGGCCACCCGGTCCAGCGCGACGGCGGGCGTGCCGAAGTCCAGCCGCGCGTCCTCCACGGTGACCTTCGGCGCGTAGCTCACACCCTGGCCGGGCTGCTCCACCGGCCGCAGCGACCCGTCCGCGATACCGTCCACAGTGGACAGAAGCAGGTTCGCGCCGGACTCGGCGAGGCGGCCGAGCAGGTCGCCCGCGGTGTCGCGCTCGCGCACCCGCTCGGTCACCACCCCGTACACCGGGCCCGCGTCCAGCTCCTTGACGATGCGGAACGTGGTCGCGCCGGTGATGTCGTCGCCGTGCCGGATCGACGCCTGGACGGGAGCCGCGCCGCGCCACGCGGGCAGCACGGAGAAGTGCAGGTTCACCCACCCGTGAGTCGGGATCGCGAGGGCCGACTCGGGCAGCAGCGCGCCGTAGGCCACCACCGGGCACAGGTCCGGCTCCAGCTCCTTCAACCGCGCCTGGAACGCCGGGTCGCCCGCCTTCGCGGGCGTCAGCACCTCGATGCCGCGTTCGTCGGCGAGCGCCGCGACCGGCGACCGCTCCACCCGGCGACCGCGTCCCGCCGGCGCGTCGGGCCTGGTGACGACGGCCACCACCTCGTGCCGACCGGAGTCCAGCAGCGCCCGCAGCGACGGCAGGGCGGGCTCCGGCGTGCCCGCGAAGACCAGGCGCATGTCAGACCCCTCCGGACGGCACGGGGGCACTCGGTCGAGACGGCCTGGTGTCTTGGACGAACACGCACTCTCCTCGCATCGGACCCGTCGGCGGACGCCGACGGCCTCACCGCAGACGGCAAGTCTAGGAGAGTGCCGCGCCACGAGCGCGCCCGCGCGAGGTCACGCCGGTCGTCGGCGGCCCGGGGTCCGCGCGGCGACGGCGCGACGACCGGCCAAGGTCCGCGCGGCGACGGCCCTACGACCGGCCGGATTTCGCGCGGCGGCGATCAGCCACCGAACAGCGGGTGCGGCGACTGCTTGATCGCGGGCACACCGCCGTCGAACCACTCCTGCTGCCGGATCGCCCGCAGGGCGTCCTTGCGGGTCTGCTCGTCCAGCCGGTCGACGAAGAGCACGCCGTCCAGGTGGTCGGTCTCGTGCTGGATGCAGCGCGCCAGCAGGTCCGTGCCCTCGACCTCGATCGGCTCGCCGTGCATGTTCCAGCCGCGCGCGACGACCTGGCGGTGGCGGCGGCAGTCCCACGACAGGCCGGGGATCGACAGGCAGCCCTCCGGGCCCTCCTGGAACTCCTCGCCGACGACGTCGAACGTCGGGTTCACCAGGTGCCCGGCGAAACCGTCGCAGTGGTAGGTGAACACGCGCAGTCCGACGCCGAGCTGCGGCGCCGCGAGCCCGGCGCCACCCGCTTCGCTCATCGTGTCCCACAGGTCCTTGACCAGCTTGCGCAGCTCGGCGTCGAAGTGGGTGACCTCGACGGCGGGCGTCCGCAGCACCGGGTCGCCGAACAGCCGGATGGGTTGGACGGTCACGCGCGCTCCTCGCAGCCGGGTGGATTCCGCCCAGTCTACGAAAGGGGCCTCAGTGCTCCAGGTCACGGCCGAGGAACGCGACACCGACCAGCGCGGCCAGGAAGTGGCCCAGGAAACGGGCCGACGTGGTGACGGCGGCCGGCACCCTGGCCGTGACGGTCGTCATGGTCATCGCGGTCGTGGTCATGGTGGTCATGTCGCGGCTCCCGTTCGGTCTGCGTGCCCCCAGGGTGTCGTCCGCGGGCGTCGGCGGGCGTCCGCTCGGGGTAGCGGACCGGCCTCATCCCACGGGCTGAGTCGATCGCGACGCCGGGCCTACCGGCTGACGGCGTCGTGGTCGCTCGCCGAGGACCGGGCCTGGAGTGAGGGACGCGGTCCCGCCCGGGCGGGACCGCGTCACGGGGTCACGGGATCGGTCGGACGACGCGGGCCGCGCCACCACCGCGCCGGGTGGTCTCCGCCGCCGCGCGCCAACGGCCGTCAGGCAGGCGTTCGACCGCCGTGACCGCCCCGATCTCCGAGGTGGACGAGAACCGGTGCCCCAACGCGCGCAGCGCCTCGGCTTCCGGGGTGGCGAGGAAGGAGGTCTCCGCCTGGGTGTTGGTGGCGTTGCGCTGGGACGCCCGCGGTGCGGCGATGGCCTCGACGAGGGGCAGGCCGCGGTCGAGCCGCCGGGTGAGGACGTGCAGGACGGTGGTGATGATGCTCGCCCCGCCGGGCGAGCCGAGCGCCAGCACCGGCCTGCCGTGGTCCAGCACGATCGTCGGCGACATCGAGGAGCGCGGGCGCTTGCCGGGCCCGGGGAGGTTCGGGTCCGGCACGCCCGGCGTCACGGGCGTGAACGAGAAGTCCGTCAGCTCGTTGTTCAGCAGGAACCCGCGACCGGGCACGACGATGCCGCTGCCGCCCTCCTGCTCGATGGTCAGCGTGTAGGCGACGACGTTGCCCCAGCGGTCGGCGACGGTGAGGTGCGTGGTGTCCGTGCCCTCGTACGGGGTGGCGGTGGGCTCGCCGTTCGTCGCGCACGGCGCCGGGTGGCGCGGGTCGCCGGGCGCGACGGCGCCGGCCATCGCGGTGGTCGGTGAGATGAGGCACGCGCGGCTGTCGGCGAACCGCTGGGACAGCAGCTCGCGGGTCGGCACGTCGCTGAACGCCGGGTCGCCCGCCCACCGGTTGCGGTCGGCGAAGGACAGCCGGCTCGCCTCCAGGAACCGGTGCAGGTACTGGACCTCGGTCTCCCGGGACAGGTCCGTGGTCTCCAGGATGTTCAGCGCCTCGCCCACGGTCGTGCCGCCGGACGAGGGCGGGGCCATGCCGAACACGTCGAGGCCGCGGTACCGGGCGCGGGTGGGCTCGCGCTCGGGCGCGGTGTAGCCGGCGAGGTCCGCGAGGGTCATCGCGCCGGGCCGGACGGTGCGCGTCGCGCCGGGCACGACCGGCGGTCGCCGGACCGCGTCGACCAGGTCGCGGGCGACGTCGCCGCCGTAGAACGCGGACGTGCCGTCCTCGCGCAGCGCCCGGTACGTGTCGGCCAGGTCGGGGTTGCGGAACGTGCTGCCGACCGCGGGCGGCGTGCCGTCGGGCAGGTAGAGGGCGCGGGACGAGGTGAAGTCGGCGAACCGGGCGGCGTTCTCGCTCACCTGCCGGTGGAACGTGGCGTCGACCGTGAAGCCG
Source organism: Saccharothrix hoggarensis (assembly GCF_042678885.1). Classification (GTDB taxonomy): domain Bacteria; phylum Actinomycetota; class Actinomycetes; order Mycobacteriales; family Pseudonocardiaceae; genus Actinosynnema; species Actinosynnema hoggarensis. The sequence goes on along the minus strand of NZ_JBHTLK010000304.1, from coordinate 1,134 downwards.
CGCCGGGCCAGGTCCTCGGCGGGGCGGACGGCCTGGTCGAGCGACCACGTGCCCCACCGCCGCAACGCGTGCTCCCAGGTGCGCGGCGTGCCGGGGACGCCGACGGACAACCCGCTGGTCACGGCCTGGCTGAACGGGATCGGCGCGCCGTTCTCCAGGAACAGGCCCTCGGTGGCGGCGGTCGGCGCGGTCTCCCGTCCGTCCACTGTGGACACCTTGCGGGTGCGGGCGTCGTAGTGGACGAGGAACCCGCCGCCGCCGATGCCCGCCGAGAACGGGTCGGTGACGCCGAGCGCCGCCGCGACCGCGACCGCCGCGTCCACCGCGTTCCCGCCGCGGCGCAGCACGTCGATCCCGATCTGCGACGCGTCGGGGTCGACGCTCGACACCACCCCGCCCGCGCCGACGGCCACCGGCACGCGGGGCGCCTCGGCGGTCAGCGGCGCGGCCGGCGCGGTGGCGGGTAGGAGGGGCACGACGAGGAGGGAGGCGAGGACGCTGGCGATCGTCGACCGGAGCATCGTTCCCTTGTACTCCACCGCGCCGAAAACCTGAACCACCCGAAGAAGGGTTCACCCGGCGACGGCACGGACCCCGGCGGGACCGATCACGGCGGCGCGGACCACGGCGGAGGGCGGGCCGGGCGGGCGTCCGCCGGGGTCAGAGGACTTCCAGCGGGTCGAGCTTGACCCGCACCACGTCCGGTTCCTTGCGGGCGCTGCGCACGGCGAGCACTTCGGCCAGGACGGTGGCCAGCACCCGTCCCTCCGTCCGGGACACCCGGACCAGGGCGCGTTCCCGGTCCTCGGACAGCGGCACCGGGCCGAGGACCTCGCCGGTCGGCGGCAGGCGCAGTTCCGACAGGACACCGGCCAGCGCGTCCGGCGAGCCGTCCACCGTGGCCATCCGCACGGCGGGCGGGAACCCCAGCTCCGCCCGCGCCGCCAGCTCCTGACCGGCGTGCCACACCGGGTCCCAGCGCACAAGGGCCTGGACCGGGGCCAGCGACGACTCGGCCACGACGACCACCCGGCCCGCCGCGTGCACCAGGGCGGCGGCGGTCATCCAGCGGCGCAGCGCTTCCTCGGCCGCGCGCAGGTCCGCGCGGCCGAGCAGCGCCCAGCCGTCGAGCAG
>NZ_JBHTLK010000303.1:0-6895 GCF_042678885.1 Saccharothrix hoggarensis | reverse complement strand
CTTCGCCGTGCTGCTGGCCGCGCTGGCGGAGCCGACGCCGCCGCCCGCCCCGACCGAGGCGGCCGACGCGGAGGCCCGCCCGGACAAGCCGCGCGTCCAGCACATCCCGGTGGTGCGGCGCGGTCAGGGGTCGCAGTGCTGACTGTCGGCGTCGACGTCGGCGGGACCAGCGTGCGGGCCGGTGTGGTCGACGGTGACGGCGCGGTGCTCGACACGGCCCGTGCCGCCACGCCCAGCGGCGAAGAGGCGTTGGAGGAGGCGATCGGCGCGGCCGTGGCCGAGCTCACGGCACGGCACCGCGTCGCCGCGGTGGGCCTGGCCGTGGCCGGGTTCGTCGCCTCGGACCGCCGGACCGTGCGGTTCGCGCCGCACCTCGCCTGGCGGCAGGCCCCCGTGGCGGACCGGATCTCCGAGCGCGTCGGCCTGCCCGTGGTGCTGGAGCACGACGCCAACGCCGCCGCCCTGGCCGAGCACCGGTTCGGCGCGGCGCGCGGCGCGATGATCGCCGCCCTGGGCGCCATCGGCACCGGGAGCGGCGGCGCGCTGCTGCTCGACGGCCGGCCGTTCCGCGGCGCGCACGGCGTCGCGCCCGAGCTCGGCCACCTGCGGCTCGTGCCGGACGGGCGGCCCTGCCCGTGCGGCAAGAACGGCTGCTGGGAGCGGTACTGCTCCGGCACGGCGCTGAGCACGACGGCGGTGGAGCTGCTGGCCCGGCACCCCGGCCTGTCCACCGTGCTGGCGCGGGAGGCCCTGGGCGACTCGCGGGCCGTGACCGGTCGGCGGGTCGCGGGCGCGGCGCGGGACGGCGACCCGCTCGCGCAGCGCGCGATGGCGGACCTGGCGCGGTGGCTGGGGGACGGGTTGGCGCTGGTCGCCGACGTGTACGACCCGGAGGTCGTGGTGATCGGCGGCGGTGTGTCGGAGTCCGCGCCGCTGTTCCTGGACGACGCCCGCGAGCGCTACGCGGCCGTGGTGACCGGGGCGGGGCACCGGCCGCTGGCCCGCATCCGGACCGCCCAGCTCGGCGACGACGCGGGGATCGTCGGCGTCGCCACCCTGGCCCGCGAGGTGGCGGGCCACACCGCCCGCAACGGCCGGTCGAGCTGAGCGGGCGCCCGTCCGGGGGTCCGGTGGTGGGACGTCCGGTTTGACCGGAGAGCCGCTTCCCGGACGACGCGGCGTAGCATCGCGGGATGCAGATTTCCGGCCGCGGAAAGCGGATCTTCGACGTCCCGGCGATGCCGTTCGGGGCTCCGCGCCGCACCCGCGCGCCCGGCGACCACCCCGGGGCGCTCGGATGAGGAGCGGTGCGGCGCAAGGGCACGTCGGGTACTTCCACGAGGCGGCGTTCTACGGCAGCGACGACGACTTCCGCTCGGTCGTCGTGCCCTTCCTCGACGGCGGGGTGGCGGCCGGCGAGCCGGTCGTCGTGGCGTGCCACGCGGCCAACGAGCGGCTGATCCGCGACGCCGTGGCCGACCCGTCCGCGATCGTGTTCCTGCACGGCGACGAGCACTACGAACGGCCCACCGAGGCGATCCTGGCCTTGCGCAAGCTGTTCGCCGAGTACGCGGGCGCGCCGCAGATCCGCGTGATGGGCGACGTCCCGCACCCCGGCGTCGGCGCGTCGTGGGACTGGTGGGCGCGGTACGAGGTGTCGATCACCGAGGTGTTCGCCGAGGTGCCCGTGTGGGGGCTGTGCCCGTACGACCTGCGCACGGCGCCGCCGCGGGTGGTGGCGGACGTCCTGAGCGCCCACCCGCACGTCGTCGCGCCGGACGGCGCGCACGTGCCCAACGAGAGCTACCGGTCGTCGTGGACGTGGCCCGAGGTGCCGCCCACCGGCCTGGAGGCCGACCCGCCGCTGGTGGAGCTGGTCGACCCGGCCCCGGCCGAGGCGCGCCGCGCGGTGACGGCGGCCTGCGCCGGCGCCCGCCTGAGCCGGGACGAGGTGGACGACATCGTGTACGCCGCCAGCGAGGCCGTCACCAACGCGCAGTGCCACGGCGTGCCGCCGGTGCGGGTGCGCGTGTGGGCCGGTCCGACCAGCGTCCTGGTGGCCGTGACGGATCGCGGCGAGGGGCCGCGGTCGCCCGTGGCGGGGCTCGTGCCGACCGACCTCACCACCACGGCGGGCGTGGGCCTGTGGCTGACCCACCGGACGTGCCGGGAAGTCCTCATGGGGCGGGACGCCGAGGGCTACACGATCCGCCTGACCGTCGGCGCCTGACGGCTGGCCTGGACCCCGCCCGTCACCGCACCGCGAACCACCGCACCGCTGGTCACAAGACCGCGGATCACAGCACCGCGAGCCACAAGACCGCAGGTCACAGCACCGCGAGTCACAAAACCGCTGGTCACAGCACCGCGCCGTCGTCCCACCCGGAGTCCGCCGGCGGACCGCTGCGCATCCGCAGCACCAGCCACCCCGCGCCCGAGCACAGCACGATCAGCGCCAGCGGCGTGCCGATCGCGCCGGTCAGCCCGAACAGGCCGGGGAACAGCAGCAGCACGACGCCCAGCAGGATCACCAGCAACGCGGCGATCGTCCCGGCCCGCAGCTTCGGCAGCGGGGGAGGCTCGGGCGGCACGAAGTGGTCGTCGGGATCGTCGGGGTCGGCGTCGCGGTCGACGTCGCCGTCCTCCATCGTGGCCACGGCCGGCTGACCCTCGGGCCGCACCGGTCGCACGGGTTCGGCCTCGTCGCCCTCGTCCGGTTCGGCCTCGTCCGACCAGACCTGCCTGCCCACGCCTTCGCGTTCCAGGCCCGCCACGATCTCGGCGAAGGTCGCGTCCACGTCCTCCGGGCCGTCGGTCGAGTCGCGTCGGGAGTTCATCGGCGTGCTCCAAGCCCTCCGGGGTCGTGAAGGCGATCCCTCTGCCAGGGTCCATCGTCCCACGGGCGCGATGTGTTGCGGATTACGGCAGCCGGTGGACGTTCGGACCGTACCGCCTCCGCGCGGGTCTTCGTTGTGTCTTGTGCCATCGGCTCCGTAGGCTGGCGGCGGGGATCAAGCTCGTCGAGGAGGCGCTCCCAGCGGTGCTCTACTGGTTGATGAAACACATCTTTCTCGGGCCGCTCCTGAAGCTGTTCTTCCGTCCCAAGATCATCGAGGGCGCGGAGAACATCCCCAAGGAGGGTGGCGCGATCCTGGCGAGCAACCACCTCGCGGTCTCCGACTCCTTCTTCCTCCCGCTGAAGCTGTCCCGCCGGGTCACCTTCCCGGCCAAGATCGAGTACTTCACCGGCAAGGGCGTCAAGGGCGCGCTCCAGCGCTGGTTCTTCTCCGGCGTCGGCCAGGTGCCGATCGACCGGTCCAGCGCGTCGGCGGCCCAGGGAGCGCTCGACACGGGCGTGCGGATCGTGCGCGAGGGCAAGCTCCTCGGCATCTACCCCGAGGGCACCCGGTCGCCCGACGGCCGCCTCTACAAGGGCAAGGTCGGCGTGGCGTGGATCGCGCTGGAGTCCGGCGTGCCGGTCATCCCGGTCGCGATGTTCGGCACGGACAAGGCCAACCCCATCGGCTCGAAGATGTGGCGGCCCTACCCGATCCGGATCAAGATCGGCAAGCCGCTGGACTTCTCCCGCTACGAGGGCCTGTCCGGCGACCGGTTCGTGCTGCGGTCCATCACCGACGAGATCATGTACGCCCTGATGGAGCTGTCCGGCCAGGAGTACGTGGACGTCTACGCGGCCAAGGCCAAGGAGGTCCAGGGCGACCCGCGGCCCGCGAAAGCGGTCGATCGGCTGCCCGAGACGAAGGCCGGCTGAACCGCACCCCTAGGGTGGAGTGGTGCGGTTCTTCTACGACTGTGAGTTCATCGAGGACGGGGTGACGATCGACCTCGTCTCCATCGGGGTGGTCGACGAGGAAGGCCGCGAGTTCTACGCCGTGTCGACCGAGTTCGACCCGGCCAAGGCCGGCCCGTGGGTGCGCGCGAACGTCCTCACCCAGCTGCCACCGCCCGCCGACCGGGCGTGGCGCAGCCGGGAGCGCATCCGCAACGACCTCCTCGAGTTCCTGGGCGGCGCCAAGGCCAACCGGGACGACATCGAGCTGTGGGCCTGGTTCGCGGCCTACGACCACGTCGCGCTGGCCCAGCTCTGGGGCCCGATGCCGGCGTTGCCGCGCTGCCTGCCCCGGTTCACCCGCGACCTCCGGCAACGCTGGGAGGACGTGGGCAAGCCCAGGCTGCCGCAGGCGCCGGCGGACGCGCACGACGCGCTGGCCGACGCCCGGCACAACCTCGCGCGCTGGAAGGTGATCGAGTCCGAGCGGCTGCGCAAGGGTTTCGCCGTCCGTTAGGTGGACCCTCGCTTGCTGCACCGATCCAGCACGTGTCAGTCTTGGGTGACCCACGCCACGAGAAGAGATTGGCTAAGCAAATGCGCATTGGTGTGCTCACCGGCGGTGGTGACTGCCCCGGCCTCAACGCGGTGATCCGCGGTGTGGTCCGCAAGGGCATCGAGGCCCACGGCTGGGAGATCGTGGGGTTCCGCAACGGTTGGCAGGGGCCGATCGAGAACCTGACCAAGCCGATCGGGCTCGGTGACGTCGAGGACATCCTCACCAGGGGCGGCACCATCCTCGGCTCGTCGCGCACCAACCCGTACAAGGTCGAGGGCGGTGTCGACCGCATCCGCGAGACGCTCGCCGCGAACAAGGTCGACGCCCTCATCGCCATCGGCGGCGAGGACACGCTGGGTGTCGCCAAGCGGCTGACCGACGACGGCATCGGCGTCGTCGGCGTGCCGAAGACCATCGACAACGACCTGGGCGCGACGGACTACACGTTCGGCTTCGACACCGCCGTGCACATCGCCACCGAGGCGATCGACCGGCTGCGCACGACGGCCGAGTCGCACCACCGCGCCCTGGTCGTCGAGGTCATGGGCCGCCACGCGGGCTGGATCGCGCTGCACTCCGGCCTGGCCGGCGGCGCGAACGTGATCCTGGTGCCTGAGCGCCAGTTCAGCGTCGACAAGGTGGTCGAGTGGGTGGAGCGGCGCTTCGAGCGCCAGTTCGCCCCGATCATCGTCGTCGCCGAGGGCGCCATGCCCGAGGGCGGCGCCGAGATCCTGCACTCCGGCGAGAAGGACGCGTTCGGCCACGTGCGGCTGGGCGGCATCGGCACCTGGCTGGCCGAGGAGATCTCCGAGCGGACCGGCAAGGAGTCCCGCGCGGTCGTGCTGGGCCACGTCCAGCGCGGCGGCATCCCCACCGCGTACGACCGCGTGCTCGCCACCCGGTTCGGCCTGCACGCGGTGGACGCGGTCGCCGAGGGCGACTTCGGCGTCATGGTCGCGCTGCGCGGCACGGACATCGTCCGGGTCAAGCTGTCCGAGGCCACCGCGGAGCTGAAGACCGTTCCGCTGGAGCGCTACCAGGAGGCCGAGGTCTTCTTCGGCTGATCGACCCCGCACCACACCGAGCGCCCCCGGACTCCCGGTCCGGGGGCGCTCGGCGTTCGCGCGCCGTCACGTCGCGGCGCCGTCACTTCTTGGCGTAGTCGCGCAGGCCCGTGAAGTCGAGCATCACGCACGGCTCGTCGCCGACGATCCACGCGTCGTGGCCGGGCTCGACCATGACCGCCTCGCCCGGACCCGCCTCGGCCTCCGTCCCGTCGTCCATGACGACGTGCATCCGGCCGGACAGGATGTAGCCGGTGTGGGCGGCCTGGCACGAGTCGGTGCCCGCGATCGGCTTCACGTCCTGCGACCACCGCCACCCCGGCTCGAACTCCGCTCTGCCGACCGTGGCGTCACCGACGGTGACCAGGTCGACGTGGCCGTGCGGGAACTCCCGCACCTCCTCCGGTTCCGTGAAGCTCTTGGCGGCCAGCACGGACATCTCGATCACCTCTCACGCGTTCTCAGCCTTGTGTCACGGGGTGGATCTCGTCCGCCACGAGCCCGTGCGCCTCGCGGTGGACCCGGTGCGCGGACTCCGCGTCCGGGGCTTCGACCAGGCAGAACACCTTCCCGTCCTGCTCGTCGACCCAGTAGTTGAGGTACCGGACGCCGTACCGGTCCTGGATTCGCAGGTCGGCGGCGTGGGCGTCGGCCACGTCCTTCGCGCCCGCGCCCTCGGGGAGGTGGTGGTGCACGTCCATGAACAACACGACGTCCTCCTGACAGGTGGTGGAGCCGAGAACGGTAGCCGGCGGGGCGTTCCCAAACCGTTCCCGCGGCTACGCACGGTTCCCCCGGCGGACCCGGCGGACCGGACGTAGGGTTCCGCCATGCCGGCCACCTGCCAGGTGCGCGTTCTGGGCAGGTTCTCCGTCGTCGTCGACGGAAGACCCGTCCCCGGCGACGTCTGGCGCAACCGCCGGGCGGCCGACGTGGTGAAGCTGCTGGCCGTGGCTCCCGACCACCGGTTGCACCGCGAGCAGGTGATGGACCTGCTGTGGCCCGACCTGCCGGTGGACGCGGCGGGGGCGAATCTGCGCAAGGCGGTGCACTACGCGCGGCGCGCGCTCGGGTGCGCCGACGCCGTCCGGTGCGCGGGCCGGCTGCTGACGCTGTGGCCGGCCGGCGTCCTCGACGTGGACCTGGACCGGTTCGAGCGGACCGCCGACGCCGCCTTGGCCTCGGGTGACGCCGGGAGGTGCGCGCACGCCGCCGCCGACTACCGCGGCGACCTGCTCGCCGACGACCGCTACGAGTGCTGGGTGGTCGAGCCGCGGGCGAAGGCCAGAGCCCGGTACACCGCGCTGCTCCGGGCGGCGGGCGACTGGACGCGACTGCTCGACCTGGACGAGACCGACGAGGAGGCGCACCGCGCCGTGATGCGGCGGCACCTGGCCGCGGGCAACCGCCGCGAGGCGCTGCGCCAGTTCGAACGGCTGCGCCGCGCGCTGCGGGAGCGCGTCGGCGTCGGGCCGGACGCGG
>NZ_JBHTLK010000302.1:0-6896 GCF_042678885.1 Saccharothrix hoggarensis | reverse complement strand
ACGCTGCGCGGTCCCGGCAGCACGCGGGACGGCGTGCGGGCCAGGCGGCGCAGCACGTCACCCGCGCGCAGGCCCGCCATGACGACCGGGTCGTGCGGCTTGCCGTGCAGCGGCACGAGCTGGGGCAGCGCCCGGACGAGGTGCGGCGCGGTGCGGGTCATCAGGATGCCCCGCTCGACCGCGCTCTCGTAGGCCAGCCCGACCTCGCCCTGGGCCAGGTACCGCAGGCCGCCGTGGACGAGCTTGCTCGACCAGCGGGACGTGCCGAAGGCCAGGTCGTGCGCCTCCACCAGGCACACGGACAGGCCGCGCGAGGCCGCGTCGAGCGCGACCCCGGCCCCGGTCACGCCGCCGCCGACGACCAGCAGGTCGACCGTCGCGGAGGCGAGGTGGTCCAGGTCCGCGCGGCGGCGGGCGGCGTTGAGGGACGTGCCGTGCGAGGTGCTCATGTCCGCCCCGAATCAGTGTGCGCCGAATCCGTGTGCGCCGAATCCGTGTGCGCCGATTCCGTGCCGCCCGAATTCCCGGGACCGGTGAGCGCCGCGTCCAGGTAGGCGGCCAGCTCGGCCAGCAGCTCCTCGAAGTCCAGGTCGGTGGTCGCGGGCCGGATCGACAGCACCAGCGACTGGGTGGTCAGCAGCACGAGCCGGGCCTGCGCGGCCGCGGAACCGGCGCGGATCGAGCCGTCCGCGTGCCCGGCCTCGACCTGGGCCACCAGGAACGCCTCGACGAGCTTCTGCGTGCTGCCGAGCCGCTGCACGAGGTAGGGCAGCATCAGCTCGGCGTCGAGGTCGAGCACGCGGCGCATCAGCGGGTCGGCGGCGAGCAGCCGGATGCCCGCGATGGCCTGCGCGACGAGCCGCTGCCGCGCGTTGTCGCCGGTCACCTCGACGCGCCCGAGCAGCGCGGTGAACTCCCTGGTCATCAAGGCCCTGACCAGGGTTCCGACGTCGGGGAAGCGGCGGTAGAGGGTCATCCGGCTGACGCCGGCGCGTTTGGCGATGTCCGTCAGCGTGGTGCGGCGGACCCCGACCTCGACCACGCAGTCGCGGGCCGCGTCGAGGAGCGCGTCATCACTGTGACGTTGAGACGTCATGTGTCACACTGTAGCGGTGACCGAGCGCATCGACCACACCCTCCGGGGCCGCTGGACCTCCACCGCGGGCACCCTCCCGCCGCACGCCCTCACGTGGCTGCGCGAGCGGATCGGGCTCGGTGACGTCCGCACGCCCGGACGCGCCCCCGCCGTGCCGGAGTCCGCGTTGGACGACGCCGCGCGCGCCGCGCTGGCCGACGTCGTCGGACCCGGTTTCGTGCGCGTCGACCGCGACTCCCGGCTGGGCCGCGCCGGCGGTCTGTCCTACTTGGACCTCCTGCGGCAGCGCGGTGACGGCGAGCTGGCCGTGCCGGACGCCGTGGTGCTGCCCGCGTCACCCGAGCAGGTCACCGACGTGCTGAAGGCGTGCGTCGAGCACGACGTCGCCGTGGTGCCGTTCGGCGGCGGCACGTCCGTCGTCGGTGGCGTGACCGCCCTGCGCGGCGACAAGGCCGCGGTGATCGCGCTCGACCTGAACCGGCTGGACAAGCTCGTCTCGGTCGACCCGGAGTCCCGCCTCGCCGTGCTGCAGGCCGGCCTGCCCGCGCCCGAGGCCGAACGGCTCCTCGCCGCGCACGGCCTGACCACCGGGCACGTCCCGCAGTCGTACGAGCGGGCCACCATCGGCGGGTTCGCCGCGACCCGCTCGGCCGGCCAGGCGTCCTCCGGCTACGGCCGGTTCGAGGACATGGTCGAGGGCGTGCGGCTGGCCACGCCGGTGGGCGAGTGGCGGCTGGGCGGCGCGCCCGCGTCCGCCGCCGGGCCGGACCTGCGCCACCTCGTGGTCGGCAGCGAGGGCGCGTTCGGCGTGATCACCGAGGTGACGCTCCGCGTCCGGCCGCGCCCGCGGGTCGAGCGGTACGAGGGTTTCGTGGTGGACGGCTGGGCGCGCGGCACCGCGCTGGTGCGCCGGCTCGCGCAGGACGGCGTGCTCGCCGACGTGACGCGTCTGTCCGATGTGGACGAGACGGCGGTGTCGCTGGCGCTGTCCGGCGGCTGGAAGACCGCCGCGCTGAAGGCGTACCTGAGGGCGCGGGGCGTGCGGCAGCCGTGCCTGCTCATCCTCGGCTGGCACGGCGCCGACACCGCCGCGGTCGGGCGCAAGCGCGCGGCGACGTTGCGCGGCCACCGCGTGGTGTCCCTGGGCACGGTCCTCGGCGAGGCGTGGCGGCACGGCCGGTTCAACGGCCCCCGTCAGCGGGACGCGCTGATGGAGGTCGGCGTGTGCGTCGAGACGCTGGAGACCGCCACGCACTGGTCCAGGCTCACCGAGCTGCGCACGGCGGTGCGTGACGCGCTGGTGGACGCCCTGGGCGAGTGCGTCGTCATGTGCCACGTCTCGCACGCGTACGAAACGGGCGCGTCGCTGTACTTCACCGTCCTCGCCGCGCGCGACGCCGCCGACCCGATCGGACAGTGGCAGGTCGCGAAGGCCGCCGCCGGCGAGGCCATCACCGGACTCGGCACGATCAGCCACCACCACGCCGTCGGCACGGACCACGCGCCGTACCTCGAAGCCGAGGTCGGCGCGCTCGGGCTGGACGTGCTGGCGTCCGTGAAGCGGACGCTCGACCCGACCGGCGTGCTCAACCCTGGCAAGCTCCTGCCGGGCGGGCTAGCGTCGCCTGGTGACCGGTGACCTGCTGATCCGTTCCGCGCGACCGTGGCCCACCAGCCCGGACGCGCCCGTCGTCGACGTGCTCTGCGAGGGCGGGCTCGTCGCGTCGATCGCCCCGGACCTCGACCCGCCGCCCCACGTGCCGGTGGTCGACGGGCGCGGCGGCGTGCTGCTGCCCGCGTTCACCGACGCGCACGCGCACCTCGACTCCACCCGGCTCGGCCTGCCGTTCCGCCCGCACACCGCGGGGCCGGGACTGGCCGGGCTGATCGACAACGACCGGCGCAACTGGCGGTCCGCGGAGGCGTCCGTCGCCCAGCGCGCCGCCTACACGCTCGGCCGCACGATCGCGGGCGGCGCGACGCGCGTGCGCAGCCACGCCCAGGTCGACGTGGACTCCGGGCTGGAGAAGCTGGAAGGCGTGCTGGCCGCCCGCGAGGAGCACGCGGGGCGCGCGCACGTCGAGGTGGTCGCGTTCCCGCAGTGCGGCATCCTGCGCGAGAAGGGCACGGCCGACCTGCTGGACGCGGCGCTGCGCGCGGGCGCGGACCTCGTCGGCGGGCTCGACCCGGCGGGCTACGACCGCGACCCCGTCCGGCACCTCGACGTCGTGTTCGGGCTGGCCGAGAAGCACCAGCGGGGCGTGGACGTGCACCTGCACGACGGCGGGTCGTTCGGCGCGTTCCAGGTGGAGCTGATCTGCGAGCGGGTCGACGCGCTCGGCATGCGCGGCCAGGTGACGATCAGCCACGCGTTCGCGCTGTCCACTGTGGACGGTGATCGGCAGCGCGAGCTGGTGGACCTGCTGGCGGAGCACGACGTCGCCGTGACGACCGTCGCGCCGGGCGTGCGCGACCCGTTGCCGTTGCAGGCGTTGCGGCGCGCCGGGGTGCGGCTCGGGCTCGGGCAGGACGGCATCCGCGACTACTGGTCGCCCTACGGCAACGGCGACATGCTCGACCGCGCCTGGCAGTTGGCCTACCGCAACGGGTTCCGCCGCGACGACCTGGTGGAGATGTGCGTCGACATCGCCACCCGCGGCGGCGCGGCCGTCCTGGGCCGGTCGGCGGGCCTCACCGAGGGCGCGCCCGCCGACCTGGTGGTGGTGCCCGGCGACACGGTGACCGCCGCCGTGATGGACCGCGCGCCGCGCACGCTGGTCGTCCACGCCGGACGGGTCGTCGCGGCCGACGGAGAGGTCGTCTGACCGCGATCCGCCCGTTCTTGTGGGTGCGCGTCAGTAGCCTGCGCGCATGAGCAACGACACCTGGGCCGCCCTCACGGCGACCCCGCTCGCCGAGGTGCGCCGTCGTGCGGCCGTCATCGGCGAGATCGCCGAAGTGGAGCCGATGACGGTCGACGGCGCCGAGCGGTGCGCGTGGAACGACGGGGGCGGCCAGTCGGCCGTCTGGTACTTCACCCCGGACGGTCGCGCGCTGCTGCTGACGTTCGACCACGAGTCCGACCTGAACCTGTACGCCGAGGGCGACTACGCGCTCCAGGAGTCGCTGTACCGCGGCGTGCCGGAGTCCCTGGTGCGGCTGGTGCGCAACCGGCCCGAGAACTACGAGTCGCTCAACCTCGTGGACGAGGGGACGGGCGACTCGATCCACTACGCGGGCGGCGTGTTCTGGTACGACGGCGAGCGGTGGGCGGCGGCCGAGGGCTTCCTCGCCCACTGCGAGCGCGAGGGCCTGGACCCGATGGTCGACTCCGGGTTCGAGTACTGCCTCGACGCCTGCGCGTTCGGTGGCGAGTTCACCCCCGAGTCCGTGGTCGAGCGGCGCGCCGCCGAGGAGTGGTACGACGACGAGGACGACCGGGAAGCCGCGCTCGTGGAGATCCGGGGCATCTTCGACCGCGTCGACGGCGGGTCCGCTAGCCGCACCGCTCGAACAGCTCCGCCCACTGCGCGGCGGTGAGGTCGCGCGGCAACGTCCGGTCGGTGACGCCGTGCCGCCGGGCCCAGTCGGCGATCCGCGCGGACGGGTAGGCGGCCCGCACGACCTCCCGCACGCCCCGCCCGCGCCCGGTGAACACGCGGTGCACGAACGCCTGGTACCGCGGCCGCCGTCGTGCGTCCACGAGCGGGTCGGCCCGGCGGGTCACCGTCATCAGCCCGCCGTCCACGCCGGGGCGCGGCCGGAACGCCGTCGCCGGCACGCGTCGGACCAGCGCGAAGGAGTACCAGGGCCACCACTGCGCGGTCATCATCGTCGCGCCGCCCACGCCCGCCCGCCGCCGGGCGACCTCCCACTGGACCAGCAGCACGGCGTCCGTCCAGTGGTCGGAGTGGACGATCCGCCGCAGCAGCGCCGTGGTCAGGTGGAACGGCAGGTTGCCGACGAGGACGTGCGGCGTGGCGGGCAGCGGGTGGCGCAGGAAGTCGGCCTCCACGACCGACGTGCCGGGGCCGACGACCCGCCGCAGCTCGCGGACCCGGCGCGGGTCGACATCGACGGCGGTCAACGGCCGGCCGAGGGCCTCTAGGGGCAGCGTCAGCGCACCGCCGCCGGACCCGATCTCGACGATCGGCCCGCCGGTCCGGCCGACGAGGTCGACCACGGCGGCGATGACGGCGCGGTCGGTGAGGAAGTTCTGGCCGTTCTCGTGCCGGCCGTTGTGGTGGGTGCGCACTGCTGGGGCTCCGCGGCTGCTGGGAGGCGAACCGGGCAGCACGACGTGACCGCCCGGCGATGACTCGCTGGAGCGGCGGAGCTTCTACTCGAACCGAAGGTCGCCGCCGCTAGACGCGGCGCAACCGGGTCGATGCCGAGGCGGCGCACATGCCGGCGACGCTAGCGCACCGCCGGCCCTGTCCCACAACGATTTTCGCGCCTACAGCCTGACCAGGGCCTTGCCGGTGTTCTCGCCGCGCAGCATGCCGATGAACGCCTCCGGCGCCCGGTCCAGGCCCTCGGTCACGGTCTCCTGGTAGCGCAGCTTGCCTTCGGCGATCCAGCCGCCGACCTCGCGCGCGAACTGCTCGCGCAGGTGCTCGTGGTCGCGCACCAGGAAGCCGCGCAGCGTCAGCCGCTTGCCCACGGCGAGGCCGATGTTCCGCGCGCCCGACGGCGTCTTGGTGTTGTAGTTGGAGATCGCGCCGCACAGCGCGACCCGGCCGTGCATGGTCAGGGAGTCGATCGCCGCTTCGAGGTGGTCGCCGCCCACGTTGTCGAAGTACACGTCGATGCCGTCCGGCGCGGCCTCCGCCAGCAGCTCGCCGACCGGGCCGTTGCGGTAGTTGAACGCCGCGTCGAAGCCCAGGTCGTCCACCAGGTACTTGACCTTCTCGTCGCTGCCCGCGCTGCCGATGACCCGCTTCGCGCCGCGCAGCCGGGCGACCTGCCCCGCGACCTGCCCGACCGCGCCCGCCGCGCCGGACACGAACACCACGTCGCCCTCCTTGAACGCGGCCACGTCCAGCAGGCCCGCGTACGCCGTCATGCCGGGCATCCCGAGCACGCCCAGGTACGCGTTGACCGGCGCCGCCTCCGGGTCGACCTTCACCGCGTCGGCCGCGTCCACCGCGCCGTACTCGCGCCAGCCCAGGAAGTGCAGCACCGTGTCGCCGACCTCGAAGCCGGGCGCGTTCGACGCGACGACCTCGCCCACCGCGCCGCCGTCGAGCGCCTTGCCGATCTCGAACGGCGGGACGTACGACTTGCCCACGTTCATCCGGCCGCGCATGTACGGGTCCACGCTCATCACGATGTTGCGGACGAGCAGCTGCCCGTCGCCGATGGTCGGCACGGGCGCCTCGGCGAGCTGGAAGTCGTCGACGGTCGGGAAGCCCTCGGGGCGGGACGCGAGGCGGATCTCGCGCGCGGTGCTCGGCAGCGTCATGCACATCACAACATCACGAAGTCCCGCCGCTGTTCCACCGCGTCCGCCATTCAGGTGTGAGGTGCGTCCCGCAGTGCGGTCACGCTTCGGTAGGCGAAGCCCAGCCGCCGGTAGACGGCGATCGCGGCGGCGTTCTCCCGGTCGACCATCAACGCGCACGTGCCGTGCTCGGCGAGCAGGGCGCTCACGACGAACGAGCACACCATCGTGGACAACGACCGGCCGCGGTGGTCGGGATGGGTGGCGACGCCGCCGACGAACCCCACCCCACCCCCACCGCCGCCGACCCCACCGCCGCCGCCGCCGACCAGACCGCCGCCGCCGACCAGACCGCCG
>NZ_JBHTLK010000301.1:1753-6916 GCF_042678885.1 Saccharothrix hoggarensis | reverse complement strand
ACGTCCACCGCGGCCACCGCGCACCGGGCGAGCACCGGCGTGGCGCGGCGGAGCAACGGCGGCGCGGACAGGCACGCGATCACCGCCACCGCGACCGGTCCGGGCATCCACGTCGCGTCCGCGAGCAGCAGCGCGACGACACCGCCGATGCCCGCGGCGGCCGTCACGGCACGGCGGTGGTCCAGCCCGTGGCGGAAGGTGCGGACCAGCGCCCAGCACGCGACCACGGTGACCGTGCCGAGCAGCAGGGCCCGCAGCAGCGCGAAACCGAGGGCGATCGCCTCGCCGGGCGCGTGCGCGTGCACGGCTCAGGCGGGGACGGCGCAGGAGCAGCGGACGTGGACCCGCTCGGCGGCGTTGGGTCGCCGGTGCAGGACCATCGCGACGACCATCGGCGCGAACACGATCGCGTTGTAGAACAGGTGCAGCTCCACGCGCGGGATGACGAGCTGGATGATGCTGGTCGGCGCGGACTTGCCGAGCAGGTAGACCCCGCTGGTGGACTGGATGATCAGCAGCAGGTGCTCGATGTGGTGCCAGAACTGCAGGCCCAGCGCGACCCTCCACCACGTGCGCGAGCGCCCGGTGAACCCGTGGCGCAGCACCACGAGCGCCACCAGCATGACCAGGGCGAAGCCGTAGTGCATGACCTCGGACGTGACCAGCCACGGGAACGCCAGCCCCAGGGCGCCCTTGGCGCTCGGCACGGACCACCCGAAGCCGTAGATCTGCACGGCCTGGGTGATGTGCTCGACCCAGTGCGCGACCACGACGACCAGGAACCCGTACAGCGCCAAGCGGTGCCAGCGGGTGTTCAGGACGTCGAGCACGCCGCCGTCGGTGGTGCGGTGGGACAGGGTGTGCGTCACGGCAGGTTCCTCCCTCCGGTCAGGGTCCACGACTGCCGGGAACCTTTGCCGAAGACGCTACTTCCATTGCCGCGCAACGGAACCCTTCCGGGCAGGACTGCGCAAGACAGGAGAGGAACCTCGTTCAGTCCACTGTGGACTGATGTGCCACCGGCGTCACAGCCACCCGGCCTGCCGGGCGATCCGGATCGCGTCGACCCGGTTGCGGGCGTCGAGCTTCTGCACGATGCCGGTGAGCCAGTTCCGCACGGTCCCGGTGGACAGGTGCATCCGCGCGGCGATCTCGGCGGGCTCGCACCCCGCGGCCACCATCCGCAGCACCTCGACCTCGCGGTCGTTGAGCGGGCAGTCCTCGCTGTCCCACGCGGCGAGCGCCAGTTCGCCGTCGAGGACGCGCTTGCCCGCGGCGATCCCCCGCACCGCCTCGGCCAGCCGCTCGGCGGGCAGGTCCTTGCTGAGGAAACCACTTACCCGCGCGGCCAGGGCGCGGCGGAGGGTGCCGGGCAGGCCCATGCTGGTCAGGATCAACGTGCGGCACTCGGGCAGCAGCTCGGACAGCTCGGCCGCGCCGGTGAGGCCGTCCTTGCCCGGCAGGTCGATGTCCACGACCGCGATGTCGGGCTTGGACTTCAACGCCAGCGGCACGATGTCGTTGCCGTTCGCGCACTGCGCTACGACCTTTATGTCCGGTTCGAGGTGCAGCAACGCGACCAGCGCGCCGCGGACGATGTGCATGTCCTCGGCGACCAGGACTCTGATCATGTTCCGTTTGCCTCTCCCCTGCCCGCAATCCTGTGCGCGCAATGTCTATCACCGGGTCCGCCACTTGGCCCTACCGCGGCCGCACGTCGGTTCGGGCGCGCGAAACGCGATGACGACGACACGCGCGTCACGCCGACAGGCGCCTTTCCCGAACGGTGAAGCTCTCGCGGATGGCGTTCCTCCACACCTCGTACGCGGGCGTCGCGCCGGCGTCACCGCCCGGCTCGGTGCGGTCGGCGAGGTCCAGCGCGTCCGCGACGGTGAGGTCGGTGAGCGCCGCGGCGGCGTCCACCGCGTGCGTCGGCACGAAGCCCGAGTGCGCCCGGCCCTTCACCGCGAACACCGAGCCGAGCGCGAGCTCGTCGTGGTGCTCGCCCGCCGCCTCGCGCAGCCGGGTCAGGCCGACCCGGTCGCAACCGCCCGCGAACGTGGCGGCCAGGCCGACGCCGCTCCACAGGTCCGGCTGACGACGTTCGGGGAACCGCCGCACCGCTTCGGCGACCGCGGCCGGGTCGGCGCCGTGGATGAACCACAGCGCCCGCCCGACGCCCTGGTCGGCCGCGCGCGGGAAGTAGTCCGGCGCGCCGAGCCACGGGTAGGGCTCGAACTCGCGCTGCTCGTCCACCCAGCGGCGGGTCTCGAAGTAGGCGCGGTCGAAGCCGTAGCCGTCGACGGCGAGCCAGCTCATGACCGGGTGGTGCGGCACGCCGTCCAGGTCGGGCAGCACCTTCTTCCACAGCGGGCGCGGCAGGCGGGCCATCGCGAACCCGATGCCGATGTAGCAGAGGAACAGGTGCGGCAGGCCGGGGCCGCGCAGCAGCTCGGCCGTGCGGTCGCGCCGACCGCCGGGCATCACGTCCAGCACCGTGCAGGCCATCGTGGCGCCCTCGTACGCGAAGCCGCGCAGCTCGGGCTCGACCATCTCCAGCCGGGCCTCCAGCTCCCACGCGGGCGGCGCCTCGACGCCCCACTCGAAGCCGGCGACGACGGCCTGCGGGACGGCTTCGAGGCGGGTGGAGGTCGGGCCGGGGGCCGCCTGGAACCCGCGCTCGGCGAACCGCACCGAGGCGAACGACGGCGCCAACAGGACCTTGCGCAGCGCACCAGTCAAACCCGCCATACCGTCCTCCGCACAACTCGGCCGATGCGGGCATCCGGGGTACCCGTCGTCACGGTGAGGCACCAGGCAATCGCACAGTGATTTCATCCCGCTGGAGACTCGATTGATTTCCGTTGGCGGGGAAATCACCCGTTCGTAGCAATGGAGGACCGATTCTCCCGCCATACTGTCCTTCGGACGACCAGCGTGGACCCGTAGGTTGCGCAGGAACCGAGGGGTGCTCGGTATACTGGGCAGGATTTCTTGGGTATGGGGGAACGGCGTGATTCGAGTCCTGTTGGCGGAAGACATGCATATGGTTCGCGGTGCGCTGGCCGCATTGCTGAACCTGGAACCGGATATCGAGGTCGTCGCCGAAGTGGCCTCGGGGGACAAGATCGTGTCCACCGCCGCGGAAGCCAAGGCGGATGTCGCGATCATCGACATCGACCTGCCCGGCAAGGACGGCCTCACCGCCGCCGGGGAGCTGAACCAGCGCCTGCCCACGTGCCGCACCCTGATCCTCACCTCCCTCGGCCGCTCCGGCACGGTCCGCCGGGCGCTGGACGCCAAGGTGAACGGCTTCCTCCTCAAGGACGCGCCGTCGGAGAAGCTGGCCGACGCGGTGCGGTCGGTGGCCGTCGGCCGCCGGGTCATCGACAGCGAGCTGGCCCTGTCCGCGTGGGAGACCGAGGAGTCTCCGCTCACGCCGCGCGAGGTCGAGATCCTCCGCCTGGCCGCCCGCGGCCGCACGGTCGTCGACATCGCCTCCGAGCTGTACCTCTCCCCCGGCACGGTCCGGAACTACCTGGCCGCCGTGGTCACCAAGCTCAACGCGCGCAACCGGGTGGACGCGATCCGCATCGCCACCGAGGCCGAGTGGCTCTGAGCCCGTCGTCCCCGGCGCGTTGGGCCGAACAGCTCATGCGCGGCGCACCCCGGACGAGGGTGGAAGACCTGTAGTCCCAGGTGGTGAGGACACTGTCCGCCCAGCCGGCGATCTGCGACCGTCAACCGCGACACCGCCGACCGCTGGGGGACAACATGGGAACGGGAGAACTCCGCATCGCGCTGCTGGGTCCGCTCGACGTCCGGGTGGACGGCGAGGACCGCACGCCCACCGCGCCACGCCTGCTGCCGCTGCTCGCCGTGCTCGCCACGAGACCCGGCCGGCCCGTGCAGGTGGACGCGCTCGTCACCGAGCTGTGGCCCGAGCACGCGCCGCACGACGTCCGGCGCACCCTGCGCACCTACGTGCACCACCTGCGCCGCGGTCTCGCGCCGGCGCGGGTGCTGACCAGCTCGTGCGGGTACGCGCTGGAGCTGGAACCGGCGCGGGTGGACGTCTTCGCCTACCGGAGCCTGCACCAGCGGGGCGTCGAGCTGATGGCGCGCCGGGACCACCCGGGCGCGGCGCGGGCGTTCCGGGACGCGCTGGACCTGTGGTCCGGGCCGCCGCTGTCGGGGGTGCGGTGCGGGCCGGCGCTGTCCGCGTACGCGCTGCACCTGCTCGACCAGCAGCGCGTCACCCGCGGGCTGCGCATCGAGGCCGAGATCGCGGGCGGCCTGCACCGCGAGCTGATCGGCACGCTCCGGTCGCTGACCGAGGCCAACCCGCTGGACGAGGGCCTGCACGGGCAGCTCATCCGGGTGCTCGGCCGCTGCGGGCGGCGGTCGGACGCGGTCGAGTCCTACCGCGGCCTGCGCGCCAGGCTGCTGGACGAGCTGGGCGTGGAGCCGTCCGACGAGCTCCAGTCGCTGCACCGGTCGCTGCTGGCGCGGTGAGCCGGTCCGGTGATCGCCCCGGGCGGGGCGACCACCGGCGCACGTGGTCGGCCGGTCAATAATCGTCCAGCGCGGACCACCAGACGACGGCCTGGTCGTCACCGCTCAGCTCGCCGACGTAGGCGATGTCGAAGGACGACTCCGCCCACCGGATCGCGACCCGGACGACCAGGTCGTGCTTGACCAGGATGACGTACCGGTCCGCCTGGCGCGGCACCCGGAACATGTCGTAGACCAGGAAGACCGAGCCGTCCGTCATCGAGAACAAGACCTCGTAGACGACGTCGCGGTCAGCCTGGCACGCCGATACCGCCCACTCCTCCAGGACGTCCAGGCCCGAAGTGAGCTGGAGACGCGGTGCCGCGGCCATGGGATCGCCTCCTCGACACAGCGCTCACGGGAAGGTGCTCGGCTGCCCGCGGCACGGCCGCGTGACGCAGGCGTGGCGGCGGGTGGTACGACGGGCGCACGGGCCCCTCCCGGTGAGGTCGCTGGTGGTGGTCGCGGCGGCGGTAAGTCTGAACTTCGGCGGGGGTCTTGCTTCGGTGAACTCGCGTCGGCGGTCTCGCTTCGGCGGTCCTGCTTCGGCGAGCGGTCTTGCTTCGGTGAACTCGCGTCGGCGGTCTCGCTTCGGCGGTCCTGCTTCGG
>NZ_JBHTLK010000301.1:0-1654 GCF_042678885.1 Saccharothrix hoggarensis | reverse complement strand
GCGAGCGGTCTCGCTTCGGCGGTGGTGTGACCGCGGGGGCGTGACCGCGGCAGGGCGTGAACCGCGGTCGACGGGTGGTCAGGTCGGCGGGTTGCCGTGCTTGCGCGACGGCCCCGGCTTGCGCTTGTCCTGGAGCATGGCCAGCGCGCGGGCGACCGCCGACCGGGTCTCCGCCGGGTCGATCACGTCGTCCACGAGGCCGCGCTCGGCCGCGTAGTACGGGTCGAGGTACTCGGCCTCGTAGGCGGCGACCAGGTCGCGCCGGGTGGCGGCGGGATCGGCCGAGGCGGCGAGCTCACGGCGGTGCAGCACGTTCACCGCGCCCTCCGCGCCCATCACCGCGATCTGGTTCGTCGGCCAGGCCAGCGACACGTCGCACCCGATGGACCGCGAGTCCATCACGATGTACGCCCCGCCGTAAGCCTTGCGCAGCACCACCTGCACGCGCGGCACGGTGGCGTCGCAGTACGCGTGCAGCAGCTGGGCGCCGTGCCGGATGATGCCGGAGTGCTCCTGCTCCACGCCGGGCAGGAAGCCGGGCACGTCGACGAGCGTCACGAGGGGGATGCCGAACGCGTCGCAGAACCGCACGAACCGCGCCGCCTTCTGTGACGCCGGGCCGTCGAGCACGCCCGCCATCACCACCGGCTGGTTGCCGACCAGGCCGACCACGCGACCGTCCACCCGGGCCAGCGCGCACAGCACGTTGCCCGCCCAGCCCTCGTGCACCTCGAAGAAGTCGCCGTCGTCGGCCAGCTCGGCGAACACCTCGCGCATGTCGTACGGCCGGTTCGGCTCGACCGGCACGATGTCGGCGAACCGCTCGCTGCGGTCGTGCTCGGCGCCGACGGACCCGCTGTCCGGCGGCACGTCGAGGTAGTTGGACGGCAGCAGCGAGATCAGGTGCCGGACGTCCTCCAGGCAGCTCTCCTCGTCGTCGTGCACCACCGTCGCCACCCCGGACGACGTGCCGTGCACGTCCGCGCCGCCCAGCTCCTCGTGGCCGACCCGCCGCCCAGTCACGGCCTCGACCACGTCGGGTCCGGTCAGGTACATGCGGGCGGTGTCGCGCACCATGAACGTGAAGTCGGCGAGCGCGGGCGAGTACGCCGCGCCGCCCGCGCACGGGCCGAGCACCACGCTGATCTGCGGCACCACCCCGGACGCCTCGACCTGCCTGCGGAAGATGCCGCCGTACCCGTCGAGGGCCAGCACGCCCTCCTGGATGCGCGCGCCGCCGCTGTCGTTGAGCGCGATGATCGGCGACCCGGTGGCGATGGCGAGGTCCATCACCTTGTGGATCTTCGCCGCGTGCGCCTGCCCCAGCGAACCGCCGAACAGCGTGAAGTCCTGCGCGTAGACGAACACCCGCCTGCCGTCGACGGTGCCCGAGCCGGTGACCACGCCGTCGGTGGCGGGCCGGCGGTGCGCCAGACCCGCCGCGGCGGCCTGGTGCCGACGGTAGGGCTCCAGCTCGACGAACGAGTCGGGGTCGAGCAGCGCCTCCAGCCGTTCCCGGGCGGTCCGCTTGCCCTGGGCGTGCTGCCGCCGCACGGCGTCCGCGTCACCCGAGACGATCCGCGCGCGCTCGTCACGGCGCTGCTCGCGCAACGCCGCCATCGTGCGCGGCGGGGTCGGGGCGGCGGGTGGCGGG
>NZ_JBHTLK010000300.1:0-6970 GCF_042678885.1 Saccharothrix hoggarensis | reverse complement strand
CCGGATCGGACGCCGGACCCGCGGCCGGCGTCGTGGCGGCCGGGGACGGGTCGGGCGCCGGGGACGGCATGGGAGTGGTGTCGCCGACGGACGGCTGTGGACCGGCCGCCTGCTCCCCGGTCGGCGGCGGGGGAGTGCCGCCCGCCCGGGGACGGGGACTTCCCTGCGGCGGCTCGTGCGGATCCGACATCGCGACTCCTGGTCTCCGGTGCTGGTGGAGGCCAGCATGCGCCCCCTACCTGAGGAGATCCTGATCGCCGGCTGTACGTCAGCTGTGAGCGCGGTGGCCACGCGGCGTGACCTCGGCGGACGTCCTCCCCGCCCCGGCAGCGGACCCGACCGGGTGATCCCCGCGAGTCGGCGGCCGGCCGATCCGGTGCGCCCGAAAACCAGTCGGTGAGCACCGATAACATCTCCGGCACAGGACCGACCACAATCCGAGGAGTCACCGTGTCCCAGCCACGTCCCGCAGCCGCTCTCGCCCCACCGCGCGTGGTGGTGCCGGCGGGGACTACCGCGGGGACGGCGGTGCGCGAGGCGGGGCTGCCGGGCAAGGGCTCGGACGCCGTCGTGGTCGTGCGCGACCCCGAGGGCCACCTGCGCGACCTGTCGTGGACGCCGCAGGTCGACGTCGAGGTCGAAGCGGTCGCCGCCGACACCGAGGACGGCCGCAGCGTCATCCGCCACTCCGCGGCCCACGTGCTGGCGCAGGCCGTGCAGCAGCAGTTCCCCGACGCCAAGCTGGGCATCGGCCCGCCGGTCAAGGACGGCTTCTACTACGACTTCAAGGTCGACAAGCCGTTCACGCCCGAGGACCTCCAGGCGCTGGAGAAGCGCATGAAGTCGATCATCAAGGGCGCGCAGCGGTTCAACCGCCGCGTGGTCGAGTCGGTCGACGCGGCGAAGTCCGAGCTGGCCGCCGAGCCGTTCAAGCTGGAACTGGTGGACATCAAGAGCGACGTCGACACGGCCGAGGTGATGGAGGTCGGCGGCGGCGAGCTGACGATCTACGACAACCTCGACCCGCGCTCCGGCGAGCGCGTGTGGGGCGACCTGTGCCGCGGCCCGCACGTGCCGACGACCAAGCACATCCCGGCGTTCAAGCTGACCCGCGTCGCCGCCGCCTACTGGCGCGGCAACGAGAAGAACCCGCAGCTGCAGCGCATCTACGGCACCGCGTGGGAGTCGCAGGAGGCGCTGGACGCGCACCTGGAGCTGCTGGCCGAGGCCGAGCGGCGCGACCACCGCAAGCTCGGCGTCGAGCTGGACCTGTTCAGCTTCCCGGACGAGATCGGCTCCGGCCTGGCGGTGTTCCACCCCAAGGGCGGCATCATCCGCAAGGCGATGGAGGACTACTCGCGCGCCCGGCACGCCGAGGAGGACTACGAGTTCGTCTACTCGCCGCACATCACCAAGGGCAACCTCTTCGAGACGTCCGGCCACCTCGACTGGTACAAGGACGGCATGTACCCGGCGATGCACCTCGACGCCGAGTACGACGACGACGGCAAGCTGCGCAAGCCCGGCCAGGACTACTACCTGAAGCCGATGAACTGCCCGTTCCACGACCTGATCTTCAAGTCGCGCGGGCGGTCCTACCGCGAGCTGCCGCTGCGGATGTTCGAGTTCGGCTCGGTCTACCGGTACGAGAAGTCCGGCGTGATCCACGGCCTGACCCGCGTGCGCGGCATGACGCAGGACGACGCGCACATCTTCTGCACGCCCGACCAGGTCCAGGACGAGCTGAAGTCGCTGCTGTCCTTCGTGCTCGGGCTGCTGCGCGACTACGGCCTCGACGACTTCTACCTGGAGCTGTCGACCCGCAACCCGGAGAAGTCCGTCGGCTCCGACGAGGTGTGGGAGCAGGCCACCGAGGCGCTGCGCGTCGCGGCCGAGGACTCCGGGCTCGACCTGGTGCCCGACCCGGGCGGCGCGGCGTTCTACGGGCCGAAGATCTCCGTGCAGGCCAAGGACGCGCTGGGTCGCACCTGGCAGATGTCGACCATCCAGGTGGACTTCAACCTGCCCGAGCGGTTCGAGCTGGAGTACACCGGCCCGGACGGCACCCGGCAGCGCCCGGTCATGATCCACCGCGCGCTGTTCGGCTCGATCGAGCGGTTCTTCGGCGTGCTGACCGAGCACTACGCGGGCGCGTTCCCGGCGTGGCTGGCGCCCGTGCAGGTGGTCGGCATCCCGATCGCCGACGAGCACGTCGACCACCTGCTGGCGGTCGCGAAGCAGCTCAAGGCCAAGGGCATCCGGGTCGAGGTGGACGCCTCCGACGACCGGATGCAGAAGAAGATCCGCAACCACACCACGCAGAAGGTGCCGTTCATGCTGCTCGCCGGCGGCAAGGACGTGGAGCAGGGCGCGGTGTCGTTCCGGTTCCGCGACGGCACGCAGATCAACGGCGTGTCGGTGGAGCGCGCGGTCGAGACGATCGTGGACTGGGTGGCGCGGCGCGAGAACGCCTCGCCCACGGCGGAACTCGTCCAGTGACCGAGCAGTACGAGGAGCAGGACGGTGTGGGGGTCCAGGACGCGTTGCAGCGCCTCTGGACCCCGCACCGCCTCTCGTACGTGCGCGGTGAGGGCAAGGCGGTCGGCGACGAGCCCGAGGGCTGCCCGTTCTGCCGGGTGATCGGGCTGGACGACGCCGAGGGCCTGATCGTGGCGCGGGGCGAGCTCGTGTTCGCGGTGCTCAACCTGTACCCGTACAACCCCGGTCACCTGATGGTGCTGCCGTACCGGCACGTCCCGGACTACACGGACCTGACGGACGCCGAGGTGGCCGAGTTCGCCGCGTTCACGCAGCGGGCGATGCGGGTGGTCCGGGCCGTGGCGAGCCCGCACGGGTTCAACATCGGCATGAACCAGGGCGTCGTGGCGGGCGCGGGCATCGCCGCGCACCTGCACCAGCACGTGGTGCCGCGCTGGGGCGGCGACGCCAACTTCATGCCGGTGATCGGCCACACCAAGGTGCTGCCGCAGTTGCTCGGCGAGACGAGGCAGCTGCTGTCCGACGCCTGGGGCGGTCGCTGAGCCCGTATGCACGGCCATCTGCACGTGCGCCGCAGATGGCCGTGATCGTGGTCTAGATCACTACTCTCCGGCGTCGGCGGGACCCTCAACACCTTGCTGGCCGATCGTCAAGAGTGGTGAGCGTCGATACCGTGCGTTGCATGACCGCACCTGAGCGTTCGCGGCTGGCCCGAGAACGGCTCTCGCGCGAGTTACGAAGGCTGCGCACCGAGGCCAAGATGACCGGAACGGCCACGGCGCGCGCCACCGGGATGAGCCAGTCCAAGCTGTCGAAGATCGAGAACGGCATGCTCCTCCCGTCCGTGACCGACGTGGAGCGCCTGGTCGCCGAGCTGTCCGCGACCAGGGAGACCAGGGTCGAGCTGGTCGAGTTGGCCCGCCAGCTGCACGCGGAGGCGGAAACCCGCCGCGTGGTGCTGCACCGGGGGGCGCACCGGCACCAGCAGACCGTGGCCCGCATCGAGGCCCGCGCCACCACCAGCCGCTTCTTCCAGAACGCGGGTGTGCCCGCGCTGTTGCAGAGCGAGAACTACCTCCGCGTCGTGCTGAACACGACGCCGTCGCACGAGCAGGACACCGCGATCGCCACGCTGCGTGCTCGCCGCGCGCGGATGGACGACCCCAACAAGCGGTTCGTGTTCCTGCTCGCCGAGAGCGCGCTGCGCTGGCGCATGGGGTCCGCCGACCTCATGTGCGACCAGATCGACCACCTCGCGCAGATCATCCGAAGACCCAATGTGCAGCTCGGCGTCGTGCCGTGGTCGGTCGACGTGAACATGGTCGCGTTGCACGGGTTCCAGGTGTACGACGAGCGCGTGGTGACGTTGAGCGTGCTGACCGGCAACGCGACCATCACCGACCCGCACGACGTGCGCGAGTACCTGGCGCTGTTCGGCAGGCTGGAACGGCACGCGGTGCGCGGCGAGGAGCTGGAGGACCTGCTGGAGCAGATCTCCAGGGACCACCGCAAGCTCGGCTGAGCTGGGCGGTTAGGCTGCCGGGGACCACTTCGTCCCCGTCGGTAGGTGCCTCGCCACCCCATGCTGAACATCTTCGCCCGCGCGTCGGTTTCGCGCGTCACCGATCCGATCGGGGCGTGGCTGCTGCGCCGCGGCCTCACCCCGAACGCCGTCACGGTGCTGGGCACCGTCGGCTCCGTCGCCGCGTCCCTGTGGTTCATCCCGCGCGGGCAGCTGTTCGCCGGCGCCGCCCTGGTGACCGTGTTCGTGCTGTTCGACCTGATCGACGGCGCGATGGCACGGGCCCAGGGCGGCGGCACGAAGTTCGGCGCCGTCCTCGACGCCAGCTGCGACCGCATCGCCGACGGCGCGCTGTTCGCCGCCATCGCCTGGTGGGCGTTCGGCGCGGACGAGCACGGCCTCGCCGCCGCGACCCTGGTGTCGCTGGTCGGCGCGCAGGTCACGTCGTACGTGAAGGCGCGCGCCGAGGCGTCCGGGCTGTCCGCCGACGGCGGGCTCGCCGAACGGGCCGAGCGGTTCATCGTCGCGCTGGTCGGCGTGGGCCTGCACGGGCTCGGCGTGCCCTACGTCCTGCCCGTGGCGCTGTACCTGCTTGCGGCGCTGGTGACCATCACGGTGGTGCAGCGCATCCTCGCCGTGAGCCGCGCCGCGAAGGAGCTCGGGACGTGAGCGGCTCGCGACCGGGTGGGACGCCTGACCTGGAGGAACGGCTGACGTGGGGGAACGGCTGACGTGAAGGAACGGCTGGCTGACCTCGGTTACGCGGCGGGCTGGCGCCTGGTGCGGCTCCTGCCGGAGAAGTGGGCGCGCGCCCTGTTCGACGCGGTCGCCGACCGGGCCGCGAAGCGCGGCGGTGGCGGCGTCCGGCAGCTGCGGGCGAACCTGCGCCGGGTCGTGCCGCAGGCGGGAGAGGCGGAGCTGGACGAGCTGGTCCGGCTGGCCGTGCGGTCGTACGCCCGGTACTGGCGGGAGGCGTTCCGGCTGCCGTCGCTCGACCTGAAGGCCGCCTACGCCGAGTGCGACCGGACGATGACCGGCGTCGAGAACCTGGACGCGGCCCTGGCCGAGGGGCGCGGCGCGGTGATCGCCCTGCCGCACAGCGGGAACTGGGACATGGCGGGCGTCTGGCTGGTCGGGCACTGCGGCACGTTCACCACGGTCGCCGAACGCCTCAAGCCCGAATCGCTGTACCAGCGGTTCATCGCCTTCCGGGAGAGCCTCGGCTTCGAGGTGGTGCCGCTGACCGGCGGCGACCGCAACCCGGCCCTGGTGCTCGCGGATCGGCTGCGCGCCAACAAGGTCGTGTGCCTGCTCGCCGACCGCGACCTCACCGCGGGCGGTGTGCCGGTGACGTTCTTCGGCGAGCGCACGATGATGCCCGCCGGCCCCGCGCACCTGGCCGCGACCACCGGCGCGGCGCTGATCCCGGCCGGCCTGTGGTTCACCGAGGACGGGTGGGTCATCCGGCTGCACCCGCCGATCCGCGTCGCGGGCACGGCCGGCGTGCCCGCCGCGACCCAGCAGATGGCCGACGTGTTCGCCGCCGACATCGCCGCGCACCCCACCGACTGGCACATGATGCAGCAGTTGTGGCTCGCGGACCTGCCCGAGAGCAGGCAGAAGGCGCTGCGCCGGGTGCTGGCCCGCCGAGGGGACGCGGTGTGAAGGTCGGGATCGTCTGCCCGTACTCCTTCGAGGTCCCCGGAGGCGTGCAGGCGCACGTGGTCGACCTCGCGCACGCCCTGCGCGGCCTCGGGCACGAGGTCGAGGTGCTCGCGCCCGCCGACGACGACACGCCCGTGCCGGAGTTCGTGACGTCCGCCGGCCGCGCGGTCGGCATCCCGTACAACGGGTCGGTGGCGCGGCTGTCGTTCGGGCCGGTGTCGTTCACGCGCGTCCGGCGGTGGATCGCGGAGCACGACTTCGACGTGCTGCACCTGCACGAGCCCACCGCGCCGTCGTTGTCGATGTTGGCGCTGATGGTGGCGGACGGGCCGATCGTGGCCACGTTCCACACGTCCACGCCGCGCTCGAAGATGCTCTCGGCGTTCCAGGCGGTGCTCCAGCCGTTCCTGGAGAAGATCACCGCTCGCATCGCGGTGTCCGCGCTCGCCCGACGGGTCCAGGTCGAGCACCTGGGCGGTGACGCGGTGGAGATCCCCAACGGCGTGGACGTCGGCTTCTTCGCCCACGCGGCGCCGCTGCCCGACTACCCGCGCGACGGCGGCACGGTCGGGTTCGTCGGCCGGTTCACCGAGCCGCGCAAGGGCATGCCGGTGCTGCTGGACGCGTTCCGCGTGCTGGACCTGCCGGACGCGCGGCTGCTGATCGTCGGGCGCGGTGACGAGGACGAGCTGCGCAAGCAGGCGGGGCCGGAGCTGGCGTCCCGGATGGTGTTCCTCGGCATGGTGGACGACGAGACCAAGGCGCGCGCGCTGCGCAGCGTGGACGTCTACTGCGCGCCCAACACCGGCGGCGAGAGCTTCGGGATCATCCTCACCGAGGCGATGTCGGCGGGCACGGCGGTGGTGGCGAGCGACCTCGACGCGTTCCGGCGCGTGCTGGACGACGGCAAGGCGGGCGTGCTGACGCCGGTCGGCGACTCGGCGGCGTTGGCCGCGGCGTTGCGGGACCTGCTGACCGACCCGGTGCGGCGCGCGGACTACGTGGAGGCGGCGCGGCAGCGGGTGATGATGTTCGACTGGTCGGTGGTGGCGGCGCAGGTGCTGCGCGTCTACGAGAGCGCGATGGCGGCCGACCCGCGCCGGGTGGGTGAGGCGTGACCAGTTCCGGCGTCGCGACGACGTTCCTGGTGCTGCTGGGTCTGGCGGTGCTGGTCGGGCCGTGGACGCTCGGCACGGCGAACCGGCTCGACCGGCTGCACGTGCGCACGGACGCGGCGTGGGCGGCGCTGGACGCGGCGCTGGCGCGGCGGGCGGTCGTGACGCG
>NZ_JBHTLK010000299.1:0-6995 GCF_042678885.1 Saccharothrix hoggarensis | reverse complement strand
CGCGTCGGGTGGCCGGGCCGCGGGTGCTGGTGGGGCGGCTGCGGGGGAGCGGGCTTCCGGTGGTGGTGCGGCGGGCCGTGACGGGGGGATCGTCAAGGGGCGTGGCGTGGTCAGCGGTGACGGGCCGGTGGCCGCGAGCGGCGGGGTGGCGGTCGGCGGGGTGGTGAGCGGTGACGGGCCGCTCGCGGCCGGCCGTGCCGTCGCGAGTGGTGACCGGGCGGCGGTCGCCGGTGCGGTGGCGAGTGGTGACGGCGCCACGAGCGCGGGTGCTGCGGCTGGTGGCGATGGGGCGACGGGCGCGGGTGCTGCGGCTGGTGGCGATGGGGCGACGGGCGCGGGTGCGGCGGCCAATGGTGACGGTGCTGCGGTGTCCACCGGTGGGGCGGCGGCTGATGGTTCTGCTGCTGACGGTTCTGCTGCTGACGGGTCCGCGGTCGAGGGCGGCGGCGAGCGGTGACGTCGGTGAGGTCGGTGGTGAGCGGTCGGGAAGGGCCGGGCAGGGGCCGTTTCGGGCGGTGACGGAGGGGTAGCCGAGCGGAAACCACCGTCCCAGGCGAGGTGATCCCGATGAGCGCGACCACGCGCCTGCCGCACCCGGTGCGCGCGGCGGCGATGGCGGTGGCCGTCGTGTTCCTGTTGGTCGGCGTGCTCGGCTTCGTGCCGGGCCTGACCGCCGACCTCGACCGGATCGCGTTCGCCGGACCGGAGTCGCACGCGCACCTGCTCGGCGTCTTCCAGGTGTCGGTGCTGCACAACCTGGTGCACCTGCTGTTCGGCGCGGTGGGCCTGGTGGCGGCACGGGCCGCGTCGTCCGCCCGCGCGTACCTCGTCGCCGGCGGCGCGGTGTACCTCCTGCTCTGGGTCTACGGGCTGGTCGTGCACAAGGACAGCGGGGCGAACTTCGTGCCGCTCAACGCCGCCGACGACTGGCTGCACCTCGGCCTCGGCCTCGGCATGGTGGCGCTGGGCCTGGCGCTCAAGGGCAACCCGAACGCGCGCAGTGCCTGACCTCGTCACGCCCGCCTTCCGCGCGCTGGCCGCCGCGCGGGACGCCAGGGCGTTCCACCCGCGCGGCCGGTGGTTCCGCGGCACGGTGACCGCCACCTACGACCCCGCCCTGCCGGTGCCCGTGGGGGAGAGCGAGGTCGTCGGCCGGCTGTCCAAGGGGATCGGCACGCCCGGCGGGCTGCCCGACGTGCTCGGGTTGGCGTTCCGGCTGCCCGGACCGTGGGACGTGCTGCTGTCCACCTCGTTCGCCCGCGTGCTGCCCCGGCTCGCGCGGAACTGGTCCAGCGGCCCCTACGGCAGCATCACGCCGTTCCGCCGGCGTGGTCGGCTGGTGTGGCTGGCCGCCGTCCCGGACCGGTGCCGGACGAGGTCCGCGGCGCTCGACGCGCTGCCGGACGAGCTCGGGTTCACGCTGGAGGTGAGCGGGCCGTGGCGGCCGGTGGGCCGGCTCGTCGTGCGGCCGCTGGACGTCGACCGCGACCTGCCCGTGCTCGACCCCGTCCGCAACCGGCCGCCGGACGTCGACCTCGCGCCGGCCGTGCTCGCCAAGGCCCGGGAACGTGCCTATCAGGGCAGCCGGCGCGGACGATCCCCCGATCCAGTGACGGCACCCGACGCATGACGCGCGCGGCGCGGGGGTAGACGGGACCATGGCGCAGCAGTCGAGGTCCGGTAGCCCTCCGCCCTAAGTTTGCGTAGCCCTACGTACCGCTACCCGGATTGATAGAGGTTCCCCGTCACCCGAAAGTGGGTCCACGTGGCCGCCGGTCTTCACCACCCCTGCTGGGCGGCCGAGTGGAACGGAGAACGACCGATGCGACATGATCGCTCGACCCGGCGACGGGTCGTCACCGCCTGTCTGGCGGCGGCAGCGCTGCTGTTCGCCGGCGTGGGCTACGGGTACGGCGCCGAAGGGCAACCCTCGGGCGGCATCCGCGGCGCCGACCGGCCCGACGCGGTGAAGGACAGCTACATCGTCGTCCTGCGCGACGGCGCGGTCACCGCGCTGCAGACGCCCGGCAAGGCCGACGAGCTGACCCGCAAGTACGGCGGCAAGGTCAAGCTCACCTACACCGCCACCCTGCGCGGCTTCTCGGCCGCGATGAACGAGGAGCAGGCGCGCCGGCTCGCCGCCGACCCGGTGGTGGAGTACGTGGAGCAGGACGGCATCGCGCGCGCCACCGACACCCAGACCAACCCCACCTGGGGCCTCGACCGCGTCGACCAGCGCAACCTGCCGCTCGACGCGAAGTACACCTACGCCAACACCGCGTCGAACGTCACCGCGTACGTTGTGGACACCGGCATCCACAAGGCGCACGCCAACTTCGGCGGCCGGGCCGTCGACGGCTACGACTTCATCGACAACGACGCGGTGGCGCAGGACTGCAACGGCCACGGCACGCACGTCGCCGGCACCATCGGCTCCACCACGTACGGCGTGGCCAAGGGCGTCAAGCTGGTCGGCGTCCGGGTGCTCGACTGCCAGGGCACCGGCCAGTGGTCGCAGATCATCGGCGGCGTGGACTGGGTCGCGCGCAACGCGGTCAAGCCGGCCGTGGCCAACATGAGCCTCGGCGGCGCGGCGGAGTCCTCCGTGGACAGCGCGGTCAAGCGGGCCATCGCGGCGGGGATCACGTTCGCGGTGGCGTCGGGCAACGACAACCGCGACGCGTGCGGCACCTCGCCCGCCCGCACGCCCGAGGCGATCACCGTCAACGCCACCGACAGCTCGGACAACCGGTCGTCGTTCTCCAACTACGGCACCTGCACCGACATCTTCGCGCCGGGTTCCAACATCACCTCGACGTGGAACGACGGCGGCACCCGGAGCATCAACGGCACCTCGATGGCCACGCCGCACGTGGCGGGCGCGGCGGCGCTGTACCTCTCCGCCAACACCGCGGCCACCCCGGCGCAGGTCGCCACCGCCCTGACCACGAACGCCACCCCGAGCGTGGTCCGCAACGCGGGCACGGGCTCGCCGAACAAGCTCCTCTACACCGGGTTCATCGGCGGCGGCCAGCCCCCGGTGTGCGCGGGCGGCTCCAACACCGACGACGTGGCGATCCCGGACGCGGGGGCGGCGGTGACGTCGAGCGTGGTTGTGGCGAACTGCGACGGCGCCGGTTCGGCGTCGACCTCGGTGAAGGTCGACATCGTGCACCCCTACTCCGCCGACCTGGCCGTGGACCTCGTCGGTCCGAGCGGCGCGGTGTTCTCCCTGCGGCGGGCGGGCGGTGTCGGTTCGGCCGACGGCATCCACGAGACGTTCACCGTGAACACGTCGTCGGAGACGAAGAACGGCACGTGGAAGTTGCAGGTCAAGGACGTCTACACGTACGACACCGGCCACCTCGACGCCTGGTCCCTGGCGTTCTGACCGGCCGGTCCCGGCTCCCTGCCCCATGATCGACACCCGCGGCGCGTGTCCCCCCGCGCCGCGGGTGCCACCACCCTGCGCTCGTGGAGGAAATCCATGGCACACCGACTGCCGGCCGTCGCGGTCATCACCGCGCTCGCCGCCCTCGGCCTCGCGCCACCCGCGCACGCCCAGGCCGACTTCGTGCCCGCCGGAACCCCCGTGGCGGGCAGCTTCCTGGTGTCGCTGAAGGAGACCGTGCGCGCGGCGGACATCGCGTCGCACGCGTTGACCGGCAAGTACGGCGGTCGGGTGAAGACCGTGTTCACCGCCGCCATGCACGGGTTCCTGGTCAAGGACCTGACCGACGCCCAGGCCCGCAGGCTCGCCGCCGACCCGGCGGTCAGGCGGGTCTACCAGGACGGGACCGCCCGCGTCGCCGACACCCAGGTCAACGCGACGTACGGCATCGACCGGGTGGACCAGCGCTCCCTGCCGCTGGACACCCGCTACACCTACAACACGACCGCGTCCAACGTCACCACGTACGTCCTGGACACCGGCATCCGCAAGACGCACACCGAGTTCGAGGGCCGGGCGAGCGACGGCTACGACTTCGTGGACGAGGACCCGACCGCCCAGGACTGCAACGGGCACGGCACCCACGTGTCCGGCACGATCGGCGGCAAGACCTGGGGCATCGCCAAGAAGACCAAGCTGGTGGCGGTGCGCATCCTCGGCTGCGGCGGCAGCGCGCCCGACTCCGACGGCGTCGAGGGCATCGAGTGGATCGTCCGCAACGCGGTGAAACCCGCCGTGGTCAACGGGAGCTTCACCTTCGACACCCCCGGCATCGGCGACGAGGCCATCACCCGCCTCAACCAGGCGGGCGTGACGTTCGTGGTGGCGGCGGGCAACAGCTCGGCCGACGCCTGCGGCACCGGACCCGCGCGCAACACCACCGTGATCGCGGTCGGCGCCACGGACCACAACGACAACCGGGCCTCGTTCTCGAACTACGGCTCGTGCGTCGACATCTTCGCCCCCGGCAACAACATCACGTCCGCCTCGCACACCGCTGACACCGGGCAGGCGAACCTGAGCGGGACGTCCATGGCGTCGCCGCACGTGGCGGGCGGCGCGGCGCTGTACCTGGCGGGCAACCCCTCCGCCACCCCGGCCCAGGTGGCCAAGGCCCTGACCGACTCGGCGACCCCGAACCTGGTCAGGAACCCCGGCGCCGGCTCGCCGAACAGGCTGCTCTACACGGCGTCGTTCGGCGGCGGCCAGCCGCCGGTGTGCGCGGGCGGTTCGACGACCGACGACGTGGCGATCCCGGACGCCGGGGCGGCGGTGACGTCGAGCGTGGTCGTGGCGAACTGCGACGGTGCCGGTTCGGCGTCGACCGCGGTGAAGGTGGACATCGTGCACTCGTACTCCGCCGACCTGGCGGTGGACCTGGTGGGTCCGAGCGGCGCGGTGTTCTCGTTGCGGCGGCCGGGTGGTGTCGGTTCGGCTGACGGCATCCACGAGACGTTCACCGTGAACACGTCGTCGGAGACGAAGAACGGCACGTGGAAGTTGCAGGTGAAGGACGTCTACACGTACGACACCGGCCACATCGACGGGTGGAGCGTCACCTTCTGACGCGGAGGTGACCGGCGAGGGTGACGGCGGGCGGTGGTCGGATGCGGCCACCGCCCGCCGGCGTCAACCGGTCCGGTGGCCCGGCCGAGGGTGGTCGGTCAGGGCAGGCGGCGGCGGCCGGCGAAGCCCAGGTCGGCCCGGTGGTACCAGGTCAGGCCCTCGTCGCCCTCCAGCCAGCACAGCAGCACCGGCACACCGTCCACATCGGACGGGAAGTCGACCAGGAGCGGCGCGAAGCCCTTCAGCTCGGCGCCCGTCGCCTGCACGGTCGTCATCAGGTCGTCCAGCCGGGCCTGGGCGGCTTTCAGCTCGGGCAGGCCGCCGAGGTTCGTGGGGCTGCCGTCGTGGAGGGAGGCGGCCAGCTCGGCGGCGTCGGCGCGGACCTCGACGATCTCGGCGAGCACCGGCTTGAGCTTGGCCAGCTCGGCACGGGCCTCGGGCACGCTGAACAGTGACATCGCCGTCCAGGCTACCGGTGTGCCGGAACGCGCGCGGTGGGGCCACCCGGTGACCGGGCGGCCCCACGTCACGCGGGGTCAGCGCAGCGGCGGGGAGGCCAGCTTCGCCAGCTCCAACGCCTGCTGCGGCCACCAGCGGCCCGCGGCGGGACCGCCCTGGCACTCGCCGTCCGACTCACCGGGGCGCTTGGTCCACACGAACGCGTCGACCAGCGGGATGCCGGTGTTCGCGGTGGGACGCGCGCCCAGGCCGCGGCCCGGCGGGTTGCACCAGTCGGTCTCGCCCGCGCCGGGCGTGTAGTGGCCCTGGCCGTTGCGGCTGGTGTCCAGCACGAAGTGGGTCATCTTCGGCTTGTGCACGTCGATGGCGTCCAGCTCGTCGTTCGACGGGCAGGTCGCCGCGCCCTGCTTGGTGCGCAGGTAGATGCACCTGGACACCCGCGTGCCGTACTGCACCAGGTCCTCGGTGAAGCGGTAGTTGGACGTGTTCAGCGCGAACCCGTCCGCCCGCGTGACGCCGCCCTGGAGCAGGCGGTTCACGATGCCCAGCTGCTGGCGCGGCTCGCCGTAGCCCGCGTCGTAGTCGTTGAGGGCCTGCCACGCGGAGTGCCCGGCGTCGAGGTAGACGCGGGTGTGCTTGCCGCGCTTGAGCGCGTCGACCGCGTGGTTGATCTCGCGGAACCGCTGCGGCACCAGCTCCTCGTCCGGGCCGATCGTGCACCACGGCTCGCTGGTCAGCAGCGCGAGGCCGTCGGGCTCGACGACCACGACCGCCTTGTCGTCACCGATGCCCTGGGCGAAGGCGTCGATCCACTCCTTGTACTCCTGCTCGCTGCGCGCGCCGCCCGCGGACCACTGCGAGCAGTCCCGGTAGGGCACGAAGTACGCCACGAGCACCGGCACCTGGTCCTTGGCCTTCGCGGCCCGCACCACGTCGCGCACGTTCTGCCGGACCTGGTCCGCGCCCGCGTTGCTGAACCAGATCGCGGTCGGCTGGGCGGCCATGGCCTCCATCAGCTCGGCGTCCGCGACCCGGCCCTCCTGCCGCCACTGGGCGGCCTGGCGGGACGCGTGGGTGTCCGGCTCGACGTAGAAGGACGTGCCCTTGGGCAGGTGCGGCGGTCCCGCGGCGTCCGCGGGCGCGCCGGTCTCCGCGCCGGCGGCGACCGCTCCGGCCAGCGCGCACGCCACGGTGGCGGCCAAGGCCAGGCCGACGCGTCGTCGTCTCGCTCCGATGTCCACTCGACTGCTCCTCACGTAGCGCCTTCTGGGAGCGCTCCCATATCGCGGGCAAGCATGCGACGTGATGAGCTGGATCACAACCCCCCGTCGTGCGTGGAGGCCCCGTTTCGCAACCTGGTCGTTACCTGCGAGGTCCTTTCGCCGGTGTGACCGCTTCCGGCCAACGGCGGCGGCGGGCCGCGCGCGGGTGCCGACGATGGGGCGGTGAGACGACTCAGCACCGCGCTCGCGGCCGTCGCCGCGGTGGCGCTGTCCACACCGGACGCCCAGGCCGCGCC
>NZ_JBHTLK010000298.1:0-7027 GCF_042678885.1 Saccharothrix hoggarensis | reverse complement strand
CGGCTCCAGCCCGGCCACCGCCCGCAGCCGCTCCCGCCGCCGCCAGGCCCGCACGGCCGCCGGCGCGGCCGCCACCAGCATCAACACCAGTGCGACCGCCGCGATCCACGACAGCAACGCCACCAACAACGCCGCTACGACCACCCAGGCCACCACCGCGGCCACCGACGCCGCCTGCCGCAACCACACCGGCCGGGCCACCCGCGCCCCGCCGAACAACACCAGCAACGTCAACAGCACCGCGATCGCGAACGACACGCCCAACGTCACCAGGTGCCAGGTGGGCGTCGGCTCCTCGGTCGACGTCGTCCCGTCCTGCCCGAGCGCGTCCGGCGCGGCCGAAGCGGACGCCGACGTGCCCGGCGCCACCGTGGTGGTCGTGGTGGTCGTCGTGCCCGAACTGGAGGAGTCCTCCTCGTCGTCGGCGTTGAGGCCGGCGATGTACGGCGGGTTCACGCCGCGCCCGTCGGACAGCGGCGTCGGGTCGAACGTCATCCAGCCGTAGCCCGCGAAGTAGATCTCCACCCACGCGTGCGCGTCCTGCGAGGTGATCGTCTGGAAGTCACCGGTGGGGAACCCGGCGGTGAAGCCGAGGGCCACCCGCGCGGGCATGCCGACCGACCGCGCCATGATCGCCATCGCGGACGCGTACTGCTCGCAGAACCCCTTCTTGCCGTTCAGCACGAAGTCTTCCAACGCGTCCGCCGTCGTCACCTTGGACTCGGTCTGCGTCGTGTACGTGAAGCCCTGCGTGCCGTCGGTGAAGTACCGGTACAGCGCGGTCGCCCGGTCGAACTGGTTGCCCTGACCCGCGACGATCCGCCGCGCCAGGTCGGCGACCGGCCCGTCGACGCCGGGCGCCTCCAGGTACGCCGGGTCGACGTCGGGCGCGCCGCCCGCCCGCCGCAGCGTGTCGGCCGACGGGCTCTCCAGCACCGTCTCCAGCGTGTACTCGTCGGACTTGCGCGCCCGGACGCTGTAGATCATGCCGCGACCGGGGTCGTACCGCCACGCGTCGTCGATGTCCTGGACGTTGCGCGGACGGCCGTAGACGGGCAGCCAGTTGTCCACCCAGTTCACCGGCTCGATGCGGACCTCGTGCGGCTCGCCGTCGCCGGGGTCGCCGGGCTGCGCCGGCAGCGTGCCCTTCGCCTCCACGCCCTCCGGCATGTTGCCGCCGAGCTGCCAGCCCTTGTCCGGCACGTACTCGCGCAGGGTCATCGCGCGCAGGTACGCCGAGCTCGGCAGGCCGCGCACCCGGAACAGCTCCCGGCTCGCGCCCTGGTTCAGCATGCCGCGCAGCTCGGTCATCGGGTCGATGCCCAGGCCGCCGGAACCGCCGCCGATCTCCTCGCCGGTGCCGGGCAGCCGCCCCACCGTGCCGACGAGGGTCAGGCTCGCGCCGGCCAGCAGCGCGACCACCACGGCCAGCCCGGCCACCGCCGTCGCCGCCGGACCGGACCCGCTCTGCCCGCCACCGGCCAACCGGCCGCGCCACGCCTCGTGCCGGTGCTGCCCGTCCACGGCCAGGAGCATCGCGAACGCCCCCGCGCCGAACACGAACGTCCACAGCGGCAGCATCTCGTCGGCCAGCGACGCGGGCACCGCGAACACGCACAGCAGCACCAGCCCCGACGCGGCGGGCGCCGACGCGCCGACCGCCAGGGTGTCCACCAGGATCGCGACCAGGCCGATGGCGACCATCACCAGGCACCGCATGGCCGGGCTGTCCGCCACGGGCGGCACACCGGTCTGCACCTCGGTCATCGCGTCGCCGAGCACCGCCACCAGGTCCTGCAACGACTGCGGACCCGGCAGCACGATCAGCACACCGCTGCGGGTGAAGATCGTCACCAGCAGGCACAGCAGCGCCACCGCCTGGCCGAGCCCGACGATCGGCGCGGCCAGCCGGGCGGCGCGCAGCAGCACGCCCGTGCCGCCGACCACCGCGACCGCCACGGCCAGGTACACCAGCCACAGCCCGCCGTCGATCACGCTGGACAGCGCCGTCGCCGCGCACAGCGTCGCCAGCCCGGCGACCGCGGGCGTCACGCCCACCACCCAGTCGCCGTTGCGCGGGGCCGTTCTGCCGGTCACCTAACCCACCTCCGTGCGCACCACGGGCCCGCGGTTGCCCGCGCTGTGGCACAGCTCCTGCCAGACCTGGCCCATCGGCGTCGACGGCCGCGCCACGACCACGCCCCACCCCGCGCCACCCAGCAACCGCTGGGCGTCGGCCGGGTCCGGCGCCGGGTCCTCCGACGCGGACGCCCACGCCCGGACGTCCATCACCACCGCCATGCTCCGCATCCCCCGAGGCCGGTTCCGCACCAGCGAGTCGATCACCGACGGCGTGCTGCCGCCGAGGATCGCGATGACCTCCTGGCCCGCGCCGGGGTCGAGCCCCGCGGCGGGCTCACGCCGGTGCGACGGCGCCAGCGCGGCCAGCGCGTCCAGCACCACCGCGTCGCTGTACCCGCTGTCACCCGCGCCGCCCGCCAGCACCCGCCCGTCGTCGCCGACCAGGCGCACCTGGTGGCCGTACCGGTGCAGGTGCAGGCAGATCGAGGCGGCCAGCGACACCGCCCACTCCAAGCTCGCGCCGGGACCGCTGCCGCGGTGCGCGACCAGCCGGTGGTCCAGCAGCACCGTCGTCCCGCCGCGCCACGGCCGCTCCTCGACGCGCACCATCAGCTCGTCGCGCCGCGCGGTCGAGCGCCAGTGCACCTTCCGCAGGTCGTCGCCGTGCCGGTACGGGCGCACCACCGCGTCGTCCTCGCCCTGGCCGGCGCGCAGCCGGATCGAGCCGTCGTCGCCGGAGCCCATGCCGGACCCGCTCGGCAGCCCGGTCAGCTGCACCACGCGCGGCACCACGACCAGCCGGCTGCGCCCCGCCATCTCCCGGTCGAACTCGGCCAGGCCGAACGGGTCGGTGATCCGGGCCATCAGCGGGCCGACCTGCTGGACGCCGCGCATCACCGGCTTCAACGGGTACCGCAGCACGGTCACCGTGTTGCGCGGCAGCCGCTCCACCACGAACCGCGGGCGCGCGCCCAGCGCGTACGGCACCGCGTCCTCCAGCAGCAGCCCGCCGGTCGGCAGCCGCCCGGCGCTGCGCAGCTCCACCCGCACGTCCGCCGCCGAGCCCACCTGGACCCGGCTCGGGTGCAGCAGCCGGGTCGCGTGCAGGCCGACCCTGGCCCGCTGCGCCAGGTACGCGGCCAGCACCGGCAGGGCGACCACGAACGCCGCCACCCGCAGCAGGTCGCGCTCGTTCAGCACGATCGCGCACAGACCGGCCGCGAAGCCGGCCGCCAGCAGGCACCGGCCGCGCGTGGTCAGCCCGGACAGCGCTCCGCGCATGTCAGCGGTGGTTGTTCGGGTTGACGTTGTGCAGGAACTGCCCGGTCGGGTCCAGCGCCGCCTGCGGCACCGGCACCCGCTGCAGCAGGTTGCGCACCAGGTCCGCCGACGAGCGGCGGGCGGCCTGCGCCTCGGCGGTCAGCACCAGGCGGTGCGCCAGCACCGGCACGGCCACCGCGTGGATGTCGTCCGGCACCACGAAGTCGCGGCCCGCCAGCGCGGCCTGCGCCCGGACCGCGCGCACCAGCTGCAACGTCGAGCGCGGCGACGCGCCCAGCCGCAGCTCGGGCAGCCGCCGCGTCGCGCCGACCAGCTCCACCGCGTACCGGCGGATCTCCGTCGACAGGTGCACCCGCCGCACCACGTTGACCAGCCGGAGCACCTGCTCGGCGTCCGACACCGGGCGCAGGTCGGCCATCGGGTCGTGGCCCGCGTGCTCGTCCACCATCGCCAGCTCGGCCGCCGGGTCCGGGTACCCGATGGAGACCCGCGAGGTGAACCGGTCGCGCTGGGCCTCGGGCAGGGCGTAGGTGCCCTCCATCTCGATCGGGTTCTGCGTGGCGATCACCATGAACGGCGCGCCGAGCGGGTACGTCTGCCCGTCGACCGTGACCTGGTGCTCCTCCATGCACTCCAGCAGCGCCGACTGGGTCTTCGGCGAGGCGCGGTTGATCTCGTCGCCCACCACGATGTTCGCGAACACCGGGCCGGGGCGGAACTCGAAGTCGTTGTCCTGCCGGTTGTAGATCGAGACGCCGGTGATGTCGCTGGGCAGGAGGTCCGGCGTGAACTGGATGCGGCTGACCGTGCAGTCGATAGACCGCGCCAGCGCCTTGGCGAGCGACGTCTTGCCGACGCCGGGCACGTCCTCGACCAGCAGGTGGCCCTCGGCGAGGAGGGTGACCAGCGCGACCCGGACCACGTCCGGCTTGCCGACGATGACCTTCTCGACGTTGGCGGCGATCCGGCCGACCACGGCGTGCAGCTCGGCGAGCCCTTCCTCCGGCCTGCCCTGCGGCTGGGGAGCGGCGTTCACGTGCGGGGCGTTGTTCACGTGGTTCACCGCGGGCGCGCCGCCCCCGTAGGAGTGTTCTGGCAGCGCGGCTGGCTGGGTACTCGGAGTCACTCGACCTCCTGGAGCAGGGCGCGGCCCTACCGCGACCGGTTCGCGATGGCGGTGAGCGTTTCACGCAGTGTGTCAAACCAGGGCGAAGCGCCCTACACCGATTGAACAGTTTCGTGCGCACGGTTTCCACGGCCCGCCGACCCGGCCGGTTCACCCCACCCCACCACCATTCCCCACCGGGGTCGCCGGCGAACCGGTTTTGCCCGATTTCGTTGCGCCATCCGAGTGGACTTCAGGCCTGATCAGCTCACCCGCGGAGGTGGTCGCGGCCGTCGTCCCCCACCGCCCTCCACGCCTGGGCGTCCGCCCTCTACCTGCGTAAACGCTCTGAGACGGGTCGGGCAACCACCCGTTTCAGCGTTGACTGTGGTGAAAAGTGGGGTACTGTGGCGGCCGGTGGGGCAGACGGGGGCTCCACTGCCGGTCGGATGTCCGTTCCGGCATCGGGAGGTGGGCGCCGTGTTCCTGGGCACGCACTACCCGAGGCTGGACGACAAGGGCCGACTCACGCTGCCTGCGAAGTTCCGGGACGCGCTAGCGGGGGGTCTCATGGTCACCAAGGGCCAGGACCACTGCCTCTACGTGTTCCCGCGGGCCGAGTTCGAGCAGATGGCGCGCAAGGTCGCGGACGCTCCGTTCACCAACGAGGCCGTCCGCGCCTACCAGCGCTACCTGTTCGCCGGGACCGACGAGCAGCGGCCGGACGGCCAGGGCCGGGTGTCCATCGCACCGGAACTGCGCCGCTACGCGGGGTTGACCAAGGAGTGCGTGGTCATCGGCGCGATCAACCGGCTGGAGATCTGGGACGCGCAGGCGTGGCAGCGCTACCTCGAAGAGCACGAGGACAGCTACGCGACCGCCCGCGAGGAGGTGCTGCCCGGAGTCTTCTGATCGGCCGTTGTTTCGAGGTATCGGGTGCCGTGAGGCCTCGGTCCGCTCGGCTTTCGGCCCTGGCGCACCTTCCCCGGCGCCAGGTCCGACGGGCGGGCGGGGACCTGACGACACCCGAATTTCTTGTTGTGCGAGGGGGGACCATCCAGGGAGCGGACATGGTGGAGCAGGCGCGGCACGTGCCGGTGCTGCTCGATCGCGTCCTCGAACTGCTGGCCCCCGCGTTGGCCGATCGGGACGCCGTGTTCGTCGACTGCACGCTCGGGTTGGGCGGGCACTCCGAGGCGGTGCTGCGCGCCCACCCGCGGGTGCGGCTGATCGGGCTGGACCGCGACCCGCAGGCGATCGCGCTGTCCCGCGAGCGGCTGGCGCCGTTCGCCGACCGCGTCGAGTTCGTGCGGACCACCTACGACGGCATCGCCTCGGCGGTCGGCGGCGCGAAGGTCGACGGCATCCTGATGGACCTCGGCGTCTCCTCGCTGCAGCTGGACGCGGAGGAGCGCGGGTTCGCGTACTCCAAGGACGCGCCGCTGGACATGCGGATGAGCGCGGGCACCGGGATGACGGCGGCCGACGTGCTGAACACGTACTCGGTCGACGACCTGACCCGCATCCTGCGCGACTACGGCGAGGAGCGGTTCGCCCGCAAGATCGCCGGCGCCGTGGCGCGGGAGCGCGAGCGCGAGCCGTTCACCAC
Source organism: Saccharothrix hoggarensis (assembly GCF_042678885.1). Classification (GTDB taxonomy): domain Bacteria; phylum Actinomycetota; class Actinomycetes; order Mycobacteriales; family Pseudonocardiaceae; genus Actinosynnema; species Actinosynnema hoggarensis. The sequence goes on along the minus strand of NZ_JBHTLK010000298.1, from coordinate 950 downwards.
GAGCGGGCGGCTGGTCGAGCTGCTCTACGACGTGGTGCCCGCGGCGACGCGGCGCACCGGCGGCCACCCGGCGAAGCGCACGTTCCAGGCGTTGCGGATCGAGGTCAACGAGGAGCTGGAGTCGCTGCGGCTCGCGCTGCCCGCCGCGCTGTCGGTGCTGGCCGTCGGCGGGCGGATCGTCGTGGAGTCCTACCAGTCCCTGGAGGACCGCATGGTCAAGCGGGCGTTCACCGCGCTGGCCACGTCCACGTCACCGCAGGACCTGCCGGTCGAGCTGCCCGGCCACGGACCCCAGCTGAAGCTGGTGACCAGGGGCGCGGAGCAGGCCAACGAGCAGGAGATCGAGGAGAACCCGAGGGCCGCCTCGGTGCGACTGAGGGCGGCGGAACGCATCCGGGAGGCGACATGACCGCACCGGCACGGACGGGCGGCGGCGTGCCGCCGGTCCCGACCAAGTCCGCGAGGCCCCGCGAGCGCGCGCTGAAGGCCGTGCCGGCGGAACGTCGCCGGTCGCCCGCCGCCGAGCGGGCCTACGCGCGGCGCGCGCAGCGCACGTCGTCGCGCGGCCCGGCGGTGACCCGTCAACCCGTGGTGGCGCCCAAGGCGCCGTTCGTGGTGATGGTCATGGTCGTGCTCGGCGTGGGCATCGCGGCGATCATGTGGCTGTCCACCCAGGCGGCCGCGGACTCGTACCGGCTGCAGGACGCCCGCGCCGAGGAGACCAGGCTCGCCCGGCAGGTCGAGCAGCTGCGGCAGGACGTCGCGCTGGCCGAGTCGCCGCTGAAGCTGGCGGAGGCCGCGGCGAAGCTCGGGCTGATCCCGGCCGGCGACCCGGCCCGGCTGCGGCAGCTGCCGGACGGGACGATCGAGGTGTACGGCAAGCCGTCCGCGGTCCAGCCGCCCCCGCCGCCGACCACGCCCGCGGACCAGCAGCCGCCGCCGGAGGCGCC
>NZ_JBHTLK010000297.1:0-7193 GCF_042678885.1 Saccharothrix hoggarensis | reverse complement strand
AGACCGAGCGCCCGCCGGGTGAGCGCACCCAGGCCGAGCGCCCCCAGGGCGACCGGGCGCAGGGTGAGCGCCAGCAGGGCGAGCGGGCCGAGCGGTCCGACCGCGGCGACCGGCAGGACCGTTCCGAGCAGCGCGAACAGCGCCAGGACCGGGGCAACCGCGGCGACCGCGGCGACCGGCAGGACCGCGGCGGTCGCGACGACCGCGGCGGCCGTGACAGCCGTGATGGCCGTGACGACCGGGGCGGCCGCGACCAGAGCCGCAACCGCCAGAGCGGCCCGGGCGACGACGGCGACGAGGACGGTGGCCGTCGCGGTCGCCGCTTCCGCGACCGCCGCCGCCGTGGCGGCCGTGGCGACGACGGCGGTCCCGCCACCGACACCGAGGTGCGCGACGACGACGTCCTGCTGCCCGTCGCGGGCATCCTGGACGTGCTGGAGAACTACGCGTTCGTCCGCACGTCCGGCTACCTCGCCGGGCCGAACGACGTCTACGTGTCGTTGTCGCTGGTCCGCAAGTACGGCCTCCGCCGCGGTGACGCCCTCATCGGCGCCGTGCGGCAGCCGCGCGACGGCGAGCAGCAGCGCCAGAAGTTCAACCCCCTGGTGCGGGTGGACAAGATCAACGGCCTCGACCCGGAGGAGTCCCGCAACCGGCCGGACTTCACCAAGCTGACGCCGCTGTACCCGAACGAGCGCCTGCGCCTCGAGACGGAACCGCACATCCTCACCACGCGCGTCATCGACCTGGTGATGCCGATCGGCAAGGGCCAGCGCGCCCTCGTCGTGTCGCCGCCGAAGGCGGGCAAGACCTCGGTGCTCCAGTCGATCGCGAACGCGATCACGAAGAACAACCCCGAGTGCCACCTGATGGTGGTGCTGGTGGACGAGCGCCCCGAAGAGGTCACCGACATGCAGCGGTCGGTGAAGGGCGAGGTCATCGCCTCCACCTTCGACCGCCCGCCGTCGGACCACACCACGATCTCGGAGCTGGCCATCGAGCGGGCGAAGCGCCTGGTCGAGATGGGTCACGACGTGGTCGTGCTGCTGGACTCGATCACCCGCCTGGGTCGTGCCTACAACCTCGCGGCCCCCGCGAGCGGCCGGATCCTGTCCGGTGGTGTCGACTCGACCGCGCTGTACCCGCCCAAGCGGTTCCTGGGCGCGGCGCGGAACATCGAGGGCGGCGGCTCGCTGACCGTCATCGCGACGGCCCTGGTCGAGACCGGGTCCGCGGGCGACAGCGTAATCTTCGAGGAGTTCAAGGGCACCGGCAACGCCGAGCTCAAGCTCGACCGGAAGATCGCGGACAAGCGGACCTTCCCGGCGGTGGACGTCGACTCGTCCGGCACCCGCAAGGAAGACCTGCTGCTGTCGCCGGACGAGCTGGCGGTCATGCACAAGCTGCGCCGGGTGCTGCACGCCCTGGACAGCCAGCAGGCGATCGACCTGCTGCTGGACCGCCTGCGCAAGAGCCGCACCAACATCGAGTTCCTGATGCAGGTCGCGAAGACCACCCCGGGTGCGGACAACGACTGACCGCGCCCGACCTCCGAAGGCCCGTCCGGCACACCACGCCGGGCGGGCCTTCGGGCGTCACGGGGCCGTCAGCGCAGGTCGGCGGGGTGGGGCGTCAGCACTGCGAGGCGGAGGTCAGGCCGGCCTCGGCGAGCGCGGCCGTGCGGCGGCGTTCGAGGAAGTACTGGGCGACGAGCAGGGCCGTCACGGGCACGCCGAGGGCCACCACGGCCACGACCGGCAGCCGCACGCCGTCCACCAGCACGCCGAGGGCCAGCACGGACGCCAGGTAGGGCCACCGCAGCCACACGCGCTGCCAGCGCGCGGTCCACTCGACCGCGCTGGACGCCGCCACGCCGACGGCGACGCCCGCGCCGAACACGGGGCTCGACAGGGGGAGGTACCCCGGAGCCCCGAGCAGCAGCCCTCCGAGCCCGGTGAGGCCCAGGACGGCGCTGCTGAACAGGAACGGCACCGCCAACCACGTGGTCAACCGCAGCGGGCGCCCGACGGAGCAGAACACGGGGCCAGTGTGGCGTCCACGCAACGTCGACCGCTGCACTGAGTAGTCCAGCGGCTACCTGGTGCGCCAAATGGTCGTCGTCCATCGGCGAGCGGTTGTGACCCCGAGCACGGGGAACAACGGCGCCCGACCACGCGTTTCAGTCCGTGACGGCCGATCTGGCACACTGTCGGGTCGAGTCCGGCTCCGGTTCACCTCGAAGGACAACGAGGACCCGGCGGCCACCGAGGAAAGGGACGAGACGTTGAAGACCGGCATTCACCCCGAGTACGTGACGACCGAGGTCACCTGCGGTTGCGGCAACACCTTCACCACCCGCAGCACCAAGACCTCCGGGTCCATCCACGTCGAGATCTGCGCCAACTGCCACCCGTTCTACACCGGCAAGCAGAAGATCCTCGACACCGGTGGCCGGGTCGCGCGCTTCGAGGCCCGCTACGGCAAGCGCGCCAAGTAGCTGCCCCAACGGCGTCCACCCCGATTTCGCGGGTGGACGCCGTTGTCGTCTCCACACCTTGTCGGGACACCCTTCAGAAGCTGAGACCGGAGCAAGATCGTGACGCTGGACGCCCTGCTGGCCGAGCACGCCGAGCTGGAAGCCAAGCTCGCCGACCCCTCGGTGCACGCCGACCAGGCGGGCGCGCGCAAGCTCGGCAAGCGCTACGCCGAGCTGGGGCCGATCGTGAAGACGGCCCGGGAGCTGGAGCAGGCGAAGTCGGACCTGGAAACGGCGCGCGAGCTGGCCGCCGAGGACCCGGTGTTCGCCGAGGAAGCCGAGGAGCTGGCCCGACGCGTCCCAGCGCTGGAGGCCAAGCTGACCGAGCTGCTCCTGCCGCGCGACCCGCACGACCACGCGGACGTCGTGCTGGAGATCAAGTCCGGTGAGGGCGGCGAGGAGTCGGCCCTGTTCGCGGGCGACCTGTTGCGCATGTACCTGCGGTACGCCGAGCGCCACGGCTGGAAGGCCGAGGTGCTCGACGGCACCGACTCCGACCTGGGCGGCTACAAGGACGTCACGGTGGCCATCAAGAGCCGCGCCGACACCCCGGACGGTGTCTGGTCGCGGCTGAAGTACGAGGGCGGCGTGCACCGCGTGCAGCGGGTGCCGGTCACCGAGTCGCAGGGGCGCATCCACACGTCCGCCGCCGGTGTCCTGGTGTTCCCGGAGACCGAGGACGTCGAGGTCGAGATCGACGAGAACGACCTGCGCGTGGACGTGTTCCGCTCGTCCGGCAAGGGCGGCCAGAGCGTCAACACGACCGACTCGGCGGTCCGCATCACGCACCTGCCCACGGGCATCGTGGTGTCCTGCCAGAACGAGCGCAGCCAGCTCCAGAACAAGGCGCGGGCCATGCAGGTGCTGCAGGCGCGGCTGACCGCGTTGGCCGAGGAGAAGCAGGCCCAGGAGGCGTCGGACGCCCGGCGCACCCAGATCCGCACGGTCGACCGGTCCGAGCGGGTGCGGACCTACAACTTCCCGGAATCACGCATCTCCGACCACCGTGTCGGGTACAAAGCGCATAACCTGGATCAAGTGCTCGACGGCGATCTGGACGCGGTGCTCGACGCTTTGGCGGCGGCCGACCGCGCGGAGCGACTCGCCGGCGGGTGATGCGACGAGAGGGGCGCGGTCGTGGCGGAACTCCTGGTCAGCCCCCTGAGCGCCCCACTGGACACGTCCCTGCGGATCGTCGTCTCCGGCCTGTCGCCGGACGAGCGGGTCACGGTCTGCGCGTCGACGGGTGACCGTGCCGCCGAGGCCGTGTTCCTGGCCGACGAGCGCGGCGTGGTGGACCTGACGCGGCACGCCCCGGTCGAGGGCGCCTACTCCGGCGTCGACCCGATGGGGTTGTTCTGGGCGATGGCGCCGACCGGCGGCACGCCGCGCGGCACGGTCGTCGAGGTCGACGGCGCGGGCCGGGTCGAGGTGGACCGCCGCACCGTCCCCGAGGGCGTCCGCCGGACCGAGGTGACCGAGAACGGCCTGGTCGGCGTGCTGTTCGAGCCGGACGACGACGAGACGCACCCCGGCGTGCTGGTGCTCAGCGGTTCCGAGGGCGGGCTGCACGAGCTCGACGCGGCGCTGCTGGCCGGCCACGGGTTCGCCGCGCTGACGCTGGCGCACTTCGGGGCGCCGGGAGTGCCGGACGACCTGGTCGAGATCCCCTTGGAGTACGTCGGCGCCGCGGTGGAGTGGCTGGGCGCCCGCGCCGGGAAGGTCGGCGTGCTCGGCGGTTCGCGCGGCGGCGAGCTGGCGTTGCTGGTCGGTGCGACGTTCCCGCAGGTCAACGCCGTGGTGAGCGTGGTGGGCAGTGGCGTGGTGACGCAGTGCATCGGGCCGGGCCGCCGGTTGTCGCAGAAGCTGGAGCACGAGGCCGCGTCGTGGACGTGGCAGGGCAGGCCGCTGCCGTACCTGCCGTACTCGGTGCCGCACGAGCTGCGGATGAGGATCGTGGACGGCGAGCCGGTGCCGCTGCGCCTGGCGTTCGACCTCACCGACGGCATCCCCGAGGACACCGAGATCCCCGTCGAGCGCATCAACGGGGGTGTGTTGCTGCTCTCATCCGGCCGGGACGAGTCGTGGCCGTGCGTCGAGCTGAGCGAGGTCGCGGCACGTCGGCTGGCCGAGCGCGGGCACCCGCACCGGCACGAGCACGTCGTGTACCCCGAGGCAGGACACCTGATCGCGGGCCCGCCCCACCGGCCGACCACCGACGTGGTCGTTCCGGGGCCCGGCGTGCGGTTCGCGATGGGCGGCACGCCCGCCGCCACGGCCGCCGCGAGGGCCGACGCGTGGCGTCGGACCGTTGAGTTCTTGTCGGACCAACTGGGCACCTAATGTGTCGGTCATGAGCGCACACTTTGACGTCGTGGTCCTCGGTGCGGGGCCAGGCGGGTACGTCGCCGCGATCCGCTCGGCCCAGCTGGGGCTGAAGACGGCGGTCATCGAGGAGCGTTACTGGGGCGGGGTCTGCCTGAACGTGGGCTGCATCCCGTCGAAGGCGCTCCTGCGCAACGCGGAGCTGGCGCACCTGTTCACGCACGAGCAGAAGACCTACGGCATCCAGGTCGACGGCACGGTGAAGTTCGACTACGGCGCCGCGTTCCAGCGCAGCCGGAAGGTCGCGGACGGGCGCGTCAAGGGCGTGCACTTCCTGATGAAGAAGAACGGCATCACCGAGTACAACGGTCGGGGGACGTTCGTCGACGCCAACACCATCAAGGTGGGTGACGAGACGATCACGTTCGGTTCCGCGATCATCGCGGCCGGTGCGACCACCCGCCTCCTCCCGGGCACGAAGCTGTCCGACCGGGTGGTGACGTACGAAGAGCAGATCATGTCCGAGGACCTGCCGGGCAGCATCGTCATCGCGGGTGCGGGCGCCATCGGCGTCGAGTTCGCGTACGTGCTGCACAACTACGGCGTCAAGGTCACCATCGTGGAGTTCCTGGACCGCGTGGTGCCGCTGGAGGACGCCGAGGTCTCGACCGAGCTGGCCAAGCGGTACAAGCGGCTCGGGATCGACGTGCGCACGTCCACCCGCGTCGAGTCCATCGACGACTCCGGCGACCGCGTGCGCGTCACCGTGTCGAAGGACGGCCGGCAGGAGGTCCTGGAGGCCGACAAGGTCATGCAGGCCATCGGCTTCCAGCCGCGGGTCGAGGGCTACGGGCTGGAGAACACCGGCGTCCGGCTCACCGAGCGCGGCGCGATCGACGTCGACGGCCGCGGCCGCACGAACGTGCCGAACATCTACGCCATCGGCGACGTGACGGCGAAGCTGATGCTGGCGCACGCCGCCGAGTCGATGGGCATCATCGCGGCGGAGACCATCGCGGGCGCGGAGACCATGGAGCTGGACTTCGTGATGATCCCGCGCGCGACGTACTGCCAGCCGCAGATCGCGTCGTTCGGGTGGACCGAGGCGCAGGCCCGCGAGAAGGGCTTCGACGTCCAGGTGGCGAAGTTCCCGTTCACCGCGAACGGCAAGGCGCACGGCATCGGCGACTCGGGCGGGTTCGTGAAGCTGATCAGCGACAAGACGCACGGCGAGCTGCTCGGCGGTCACCTGATCGGGCCCGACGTGACCGAGCTGCTGCCGGAGCTGACGCTCGCGCAGCAGTGGGACCTCACCGTCCACGAGGTGGCGCGCAACGTCCACGCGCACCCGACGCTGGGCGAGGCGGTCAAGGAAGCCGTGCACGGCCTGGCCGGTCACATGATCAACTTCTGACCGGTGTCCGTCGCCGGGTCATGACTATCCTTCGGGCATGACCCGACACCCGCTGCGGCTGGCCATCCTCGAAGCGGAACGCATGCTGGCCGCGGCGGGTGTGGACAGCCCGCGGGTGGACGCGGAACTGCTCGCCGCCCACGTGCTGGGCGTCGCGCGGTCCCGCCTTCCGCTGATCCCGCTGGTCGACCCGCCGGTGGTGGACGCGCTGCACAAGGTCGTCGTGCAGCGCACGTCGCGCATCCCGCTGCAGCACATCACCGGCACCGCCCACCTCGGCGGCATCGACCTGGAAGTCGGTCCGGGCGTGTTCATCCCGCGCCCGGAAACCGAGCTCCTGCTCGAGTGGGGACTGTCCACACTGGACCTCTCGGTGACGCCCGCGCCCGTCGTCGTCGACCTGTGCACGGGTTCCGGCGCGCTCGCCCTCGCCGTGGCGCACCGGGTGCCGTCGGCGTCCGTGCACGCCGTCGAGCGCGACCACGCCGCGCTGGCCTGGGCGCGCCGCAACGCCGAGATCCGCGGCGGCGCGGGCGACACCCCGATCACGCTCCACGCGGGCGACGTGACCGCGCCGGACGTGCTGTCCGACCTGGACGGTCAGGTCGACCTGGTGCTGTGCAACCCGCCGTACGTCCCGGACGCGACCGAGGTCCAGCCGGAGGTCGCCGACCACGACCCGCGCCAGGCCGTCTTCGGCGGCGCGGACGGCCTCGACGTGATCCGGCACGTCGTCACGCTCGCCGCGCGCCTGCTGAAGCCGGGCGGCCACGTGGGGATCGAGCACGACGACACGCAGGGCGAGTCCGTGCCCGCCCTGCTCGCCGCGCGCCGCGTGCTGACCGACGTGGCCGACCACGCGGACCTGGCCGGTCGCGCCCGCTTCGCCACCGCCTGCCGCGCCTGTCTGCCGCGTTC